>JAIRQK010000027.1 GCA_031256525.1 Campylobacteraceae bacterium | reverse complement strand
TGTTTCTAAATCTTTATATGCTTTGCTATCCAATAAATCTTGTAATGCAGTTTTTGCTTCATCAAATGTCATCATATCATTTCTCCATTATATTCTAAGTCTATTTTACAGGTTTCCCCATCTTCAATGTTTGAAATCCTAGGACTTACAAACGATTCTTCAAGGGCTTTTTTAATTTCTTTTAATATTTGTTCTTTTTGGTTTTCAATCTCTTTTGGGATTTCAACATCAAAGAGTTTAAATTGTTTATATGGCTCTTTTACTTCAATATAAACATTGCTCTTCTTGTTGCTTGTTCTAAAAAAAACAATATAGCCTTCATAATAAAGTGTCCATTTAATGTCAAGTATAGCTCCTTTGTTGCCAAAATCACCATCTCTGTCATGCGTATTTCTAAAAAGCCTAAACCATCTCTCTCTCTCTCTATCAATTGCCCAATAGTTATCTGGACTACCCCACTTGCTTTTATCCAATTCCGCAAGACTATACTTTTCGTAATCCTCTTTAGATATCTTTTCATTTACATAAGCCATTTTACTATCCTTTTTGCGTTCATTTATATATCTAAAAGTTTTTTTAAGTTAAAACTCTTAGATATATAAATAATTATGAAAAAATAGAACAATTAAAGCACTATTCTATCATAAAATTACATTTTTCTGCAATATAAAACTGTTTTTGCAACCTTTTTTTTGCCATATTGAATATCTTGTGTTGTTGGACTTTTGTGCAGATAGTTATACCATATTTTTGGAAGAGAGTATTATAACTTAATCTCGCATATCGTTTATAGCTTATTTGTTATACCACAATAACTATAAATAAGTTTATGTTACTCTGTAGTTTTTATATATCCTAACGAATAGAGTTTATCATATATTCTTGATACAGTATCCCCTGTTGCTCTTCCGCCACTTTCACCATGCTCTATCATTACGCTAACTACATACTTGGGATTTTTATATGGTCCATAGGAAGAGAGCCATGCATGGGAGCGTTGATGATAGTCCAACCCGCTCTCTTTCATTCTAACTTTTTCTTCTTGAGAAATACCGATAACTTGTGCTGTTCCGGTTTTACAAGCAATTTTCACTTTTGAGTTTATATATCTACTGGCTGTTCCTGTTGGCATATTGCAAACTTCATACATTCCCTCTTTTATCGTTGGGAGAACAGCTCTCTCTTTATCGTTAAAAATTTCATCAGAAGAGCTGTCATACTTAATCTCCAATCCATCAATTTCTCTTATAAAATGAGGGACTAAATTTTTACCAGAAGCTATCATTCCAACATTTCTCGCAACTTGCATCGCAGTAACTAAAAAATACCCTTGCCCAATAGCTGTATTTAAAGTCTCGCCGTGATACCAAGGCTGTTTGTATTTATCCATTTTCCAGGAACGCCCCGGCATAATACCTATAAACTCATTGGGCAAATCTACTCCAGTTCTCACGCCAAATCCATGCCTTTTAAGAACAGGCTCGATATTGTCGATTCCAGTATCTAATGCCCCTTTATAAAAATAGACATCGCTACTAACCCTAATAGCTTTTTTAAGATCTGTATCACCATGACCGTCGCTTTTCCAATCTCTAAACATTCTTCCACCAAGCTCGATAAATGGTGGACAAAAAACAATTTTCTTTGGGGTAATAGCACCGTGATTTATAAAAGCCATAGCCACACTCATCTTTACAACTGAGCCGGGAGGATAGAGTCCATTAACAAGTTTATTTGTAAATGGGCGATTAAAATCTTCTATCATACTTTTCCACTCTTCTTGAGAGATGCCTGTAACAAACTTATTTAAGTTATACTCTGGATAGCTAACTGCTGCTAAAATAGAGCCATCATTTATATCCATAACGATAGCCGTTCCACTTCTTTTTCCAAAAAGTTCAGAGATATATTTTTGAAGTTCTATATCTATGCTGAGTTTTATATCTTGATTTTTCGGCTCCTCTTTTGAAATAACCTCTATCTTTTCATTAAGTGCTGTAACTTTTGTCTTCTTTGACCCCTCAGAGCCTTTTAATACGCTATCATAGTACTTTTCAATTCCTGTTTTTCCAGTATATCCAACAAGTTTTGCTACAGGATCTGCTGCTGCTTCATTTTTGTCTGTTTTTCCAACATACCCTATAACATGAGAGGCTAAACTACCATACGGATAATATCTTTTGCTCACTAAAGAGATAAAACTGTTTTCTCTTAGGTTTGTTTTTGTAAAACTTTTTATCCCATCTTCATATTTTATAAAATCAACAATTTTAATATTATCATGCTCATAAGCAGAGTCAAGCCTTAGATATCTCTTTTTTAGCTCATCTTTTTGGAGATGAGGAAAGTGTTCTACTAAGAAATCAAGCTCATTTTCTAAAATGCTTAATTTTGACTTCTTGCTAAGTTGTGGTGATATACTTATCGAAAAACCAAGTTCATTAATTGCAAGTGTTTTACCGTTTCTATCATATATCAATCCTCGTTGTGGAGCTAAATATTCGGTCTTTGTCGAATTTCTTTTTGAAATTTCATTGTAATATGAGTGCGACTTTACGCTTATATAATAGACTCTTATTAGTATCATTATCCAAAATAAGATAAAAAAAATTATAACGACACGCGTTCTTATATTTAACATCTATCTCTTCTTAAATAATAATATTGACACAATAGAATCAATTAATATATAAAATACATACATAAAATTAAAAGAGAATAGCTCTTTTTCCTGCAAGTAACAAAATAGATTGTTAATCAAATAGGTACCAATGTAAGCTGAAATTACAAAAATTGTAAATATCCAATTTTCACTTTTAAATATAGAAATGATTCTTTTTTTTAGAAAATATAAAACTATGAAAAAAACCACTACCGCACTAAAAAGATAAAAACCTCTACTTAGTTCAAAAAATATGAGATAGAGAAATATCAGATATATATTTATATTATCTTTTACGCTTTTATACTCTTTGTTTAGATATAGCAGAAGATATGTAAAAAAAACACCGACCAATGGTGAGAGAAAAACGTTGATATTGCCTAATATTAGGTAAAAACCTAATGCTACAACAAATGCAACATCTTTTATATGTTGATAATCAGAGCTATTTCGTCGCATATTGGAAAGTGCTTGCATCTTATACAGTCTGCCCAAATTTTTTGTGTTGGAAGAGACTCTTTTGGAATTTCCATAAAACCAACTTTTTCAAAAAAAGCCTTTCTGTAGGTCAAGGTAAAAATCTCTTTTATTCCTAAAATTTTACCCTCTTCTATCAAGTTTAGAACTATCTGCTTTCCGATTCCTTGCCCTCTAAGGCTATCTTTAACTATCAAACTTCTAACTTCAGCCAATGTTTGGGCGTGTATGTGCAAAGCTCCAAATCCAACCAAAGCTTCATCATCAAACGCTAAATAGTATGAGCGTATGTTGGTGGCTATCTCATCGTCTGTTCTGTTTAAGATTATCCCGCTATCAACCTCTGGCTTTGCAAGTTTTTGCATCTCTTCTATATCGGTTAGTTTTGCTTTTTTATAGATTATCATTGTCTTTTCCAAACAGTAAATTAAATATCATCTTATTAGCCTCATTGAGTCCTTGTTTTTTTAGAGTAGATACCAATATAGCATCTCTATTTTTTGCCAAAATTTGATGCAAATCTTTTTGATTTAATTTATCTGACTTTGTATAAAAGTTAAGTATAGCTTGGTCATCTCTTCTTGTCTCTTCTAAAAAGTTACTAACTTCATTATCAATATCCAAATTTATATGCCTTGAATCAATAAGATGCACAAATACTCTTATTGATACTCTTTTTTTTATGAAATTATCTAACTCTTTTTGCCATTCGTGTTTTTTAGTTTTAGATACTTTAGCGTAACCAAATCCCGGCAAATCAACAAATCTTGCAAAAAATCTACTCTTGCTCTCATCTTCATATACAATATCAAAAAAATTAATAAGCTGTGTTTTTCCCGGCGTTGATGAGCTTTTGGCAAGTTGTTTTTTGTTTGTTAATGCGTTAATTAACGAACTTTTACCAACATTGCTTCTGCCTAAAAAAACTACCTCCAATACTCCCTCATCTATTGAATTGTCTATGCTTGTTGCTGATTTTAAAAATTCGGCTTTTATAATTTTAACCAAGTGCTACTTTTCCTCAATTTTAAAAATAACTTTTACTGGAGTATTACCTCTTCCATTAACTCTATAAATTCCTGTTGTTTGGTCAATATCTATCTTTTCGCCATATATCTTTTTGTCAGTGTCCAACTCGTGTATAAAAGCATTTCCCCAGAGAGAATATGTGCTTTTGTTTGGCTCATAAGTAAAATTTTTACCCTTAGCCTTATATCTTTTTTCATTCATTATCAAATCTGCATCAACATTACCAATAGCAGTATATTTTACTGGTTCATTTTTGCTATTAAAATCTATCACAACTTTATCGGCTTTTAGTATATCTTTTTGTTTTACGATAACTACATTGCCAGTAAATTCAGCTTTTTGTGCTTTTTCATCTGCAAAAAATTTATTTGATGTTATCTCGACTTCTGCGGCAAACAGACAAGATGCTAAAATTGCAATGTAAGTTATATATTTTTTCACTTTTTATCCATTTTCATAATTGCTTTTACATTTTCTGCTTCCAATTTTCCTATCTTTGTATGATAAATAAAATTTTTACCATACGCAATGGAGTTTTGGTAGTTTAATTCAAATGGTGTTTTACCAGTTAAAGTATTGCTTTTTTGATTATACACAACCTCTTGTGTTTTCAAAGTCGCCACATTATCTCTTGTATATACAACATCACCATCAAAATACATAATTTCATTTTTAAGTGTTACATTATTTGATTTTAAAGTCTCAAAAGTACCATTTTTTTGCATATATGCTTCAACATTATATAAAACATCTTTATCATTAAATCTCTTTGCGTTGTCAGCTTTTGCAAACATTCCTATACCACTCTCATTAATACTATAATTTTTAACCGTTATAAACTCTACCGTTGGTTTACTGCCATTATCACTTAACAGCTCTATATCATACGGCTCTTGAGCTAATAAAATAATAATCACAACAAAAAAAAATAGTAAAAAATAGT
>JAIRQK010000148.1 GCA_031256525.1 Campylobacteraceae bacterium | reverse complement strand
TCAGGCGTAAAAAAAAAAAAAAAAATCGCACCAGCGTGTTTTATAGACGATAAAAGCTCAAAAGGGTTTTTAGTTACAACCTCTAAATGTTCAGGAGCAATTTTGTTCATAAGGGTTATCGCCTCTTTCATATCTTTTGTGATGATTATAGCTCCACGCTCGTCTATAGAAGTTTTTGCGATTTGCTTACGAGAGAGAGTTTGCAAATAATTTTCAATCTCATCTACGACTTTTTTTGCCAAGTTCTTATCTGGAGTTATCAAAATTGAACTTGCCATCTCATCGTGTTCTGCTTGAGAAAGAAGGTCAATTGCCAAATATTTAGCATTAGCACTCTCATCTGCAAGAATTCCAATTTCGCTAGGACCTGCTATCATATCGATATTCACCTCACCAAAGACCATTTTTTTAGCAGTAGCGACAAATATATTTCCAGGACCAGTGATAACATCAACTTTTGGTATAGTTTCAGTCCCATAAGCTAAAGCCCCTATGGCACTTGCACCGCCTATTTTAAATGCTTTATCTATTTTGCAAATATGCATTGCAGCGAGTAAAAGAGAATTTAGCTCATTATTTGGAGCGGGAGTGCAAGCGATTATTGTTTTTACGCCAGCTACAATTGCTGGAATAGCATTCATCAAAAGAGAGCTTGGATATGCTGCTTTTCCTCCGGGGATATAAAGCCCGGCACTATCAACCGCGCTTACTTTTTGTCCCAAAACGATACCATTTTCTTCATAATCAAGCCAAGACTTTGGAAGCTGCTTTTCGTGATATTTTTTAATTCTGTCAAATGCCATATGCAAAGACTCTTTTAACTTGTCATCGAGTTTATCATACGCATCTTTCATCTGTTTTTGGCTTATCTGGAGGTCATTATCACTTTTAACTGTCCATTTATCAAATTTTTCTATATGCTTTTTAATCGCACCATTTTTTTCCGTTTTTATCTCTTCAAGTATGCTTGAAACAATTTTTTCCGCATCTTTCAAATCCATCGCCCCGCGAGATAACAAAACATCAAACTCACTGCTAAAATTACTATTATTTGTATCTAATATTTTCATATTTTGCCTCTAATATAAAGTGAGTAGTGATTATATCTTTTTTTGTTTTAAAAGTTTAAATCCAAAAACATAGCCATTGTTTACGGCTAAATAAAGAAATACAATCACAAAGCAAATATGCAAAATGAGATAAATTATATCATTAAATTATGGAATGGTTTTTCTTAATATTTATAGTCTCAACAAGATTAATGTCTGAGACAATAGTCGAAAATGTTGTAAAACGCAGATGGTTCTGACTTTCAATCATTTGGGTTTAAACTGAATTCGCAAAATGGGAGCATTAGAATATCTACAACAGTAGAAATTAATATCACAGTTTAAATATTCAGCTGTGTCTGAAATGTTATACATCTACAACAGTAGAAATTAAAAAAAACTTCCCTTAAGTGGTTACTCAAGGGGGTGGGACAAGTCAATAATAATCTTCAAGTCCGAACATAAGAATTATAGCATAAAAAAAAGGGAAGTCAACATAAATTAACTTCCCTTAGTATAGCCTGCACACTTTTTAGTGCGTCTTATAGCTCGTTGTGGTTATCCAGTCGTTAGACCTTCAGCTAACCGAACATTGGCTTATGTTGAAGTATCTTATTCAAAGGCTTCCAACGTTGCTGTTATATCAATACCTTGTGAATGCTTTATATCCTTAATCACATAGTCTAAATTCTTAGCATACCCTTTTGCTTTGCCATTAATGGCAAACACTAAATACATATTTTCATCGTATTTTACATGAAAAAGAGCATTGCCACATTTGACAAAATATTTTTCATCAATTTTTTTTGCCTTGCAGTCAACTGCAGCTACACCATAATTTAAGTCAAAATTTAATTTACTTTTTGCTTTGAGCACTTGGGTTGGTGTGTCATCGCCACCAAAAATTGATGAGACAACGAAAAGACCAACAATTATGCCTACAACCCAAGTCCAAACTCGTTTTTTTCTTGTTGGGACATCTCTTTCGCATTTAGGACATTTTATAGTTATCTTGTCCTTTACATCAGCTTTAGCAACCTCTATACCTTCTTTGCAGTATGGACACTTTATTTCCATTTTGTACCTCTTTTGTAAAAATATGTTAAAAATTTTATCAAAAACAGTTTTATGCTTTTGTTAATATTTTACTTTTTTTCATTAATCAAACAAAGAGGGCTGTATAGAAGTTTCACTATTTATAATCCCGTATATAGTGGTTTCTGATAGATTATACTCCCTTGCCAACGCCTTAATTACTTTGTTTCTTTTCTTTCCAACCTTAATTTGTGCTGAGTATCTCTCTTTTATCTCTTCATTTCTCGTTGTTGATTTGAGTATTTGGATATAGATACTTCCACCACCGTAGTTTTTGCGGACATCATTAATGCTCATTCCGTTTCTTATATCTTCGTAGAGTTGAGTAAATATATCTTCATTATCTATCATTTGGTCCCACTTTTTTGCATAATAAGTAAAGCATTGATAACATTTTGAGCTTCTTTGACTGTGAGAGCGTTTAGGTATAACGGTAGTTTCCCTGTTTGGCGTTTAATAAAGTTTCTTAGTGCCAAATCAGTTTTTACTCTTGCTATTTTAAACCATATGCCCTCTATAGTCTCTATCTGCTCTAGTGCATCTCTAGAGCTTGTAATATTATTTGCAGATAGATACTCATTATAATAGTAAAATAAACAACTATTCATTTTTTCTGTTAATTTAGATTTTCCATCTTGATAACCAGTTTCTGGATTTATCATAAAAAGTTGTGTAGCTCTTGCTCTTTGCATAGCTATCTCTCTTTCAACTCTATAGTTTTTACTGTTTTTAAATCTGTTAAAGATGTAATGTTCTACATCATCTCTAACACCATTATTATTGCTATCAATTCCTAAAAGTGTTTTATCATTCTCTTTTTTATTTGGCATGGGAGGCAATATATACTCTTCACACGATAGAGTAGTTTCCAATGCTATTTTTACAAAGGTTTATACCTAATGTGTTGTTATTGTTACCATTTGTAGCATTATCACCTGTTTGATTTCCTTGTGTTTGGTTACCATTTGTGGAATTACTGTTTCCATTATTTGTTTGACTATCACTACAGGATAAAAGCATTAAAACTAAAGATAGAGATAGAGTTATTTTTAAGAAAAGTAGCTTCATTTGTTTTTCTTAGTTGCATTTAGCTATCCAATTTGGTATTTTATCTATTTGTAAATAAACATGTACTTATTTCTCCACTCTTAATAGTATCAAAACTCTTTTACTGCTACAATGGTAAAAAATATTTAGGCAAAAATTTTATGAAAAATTTAGAGATTGAAATTGAAGAGCTTTTTCAGAAAAACGCTGATGAGTTTGAAATTTCAAAACTTATAAAATTAAACATTCAAGAGTATCTAAACTCGCTCGACAAAGTCTTTATGCAAAATCAGGGAAAGGATTTTTTAG
>JAIRQK010000022.1 GCA_031256525.1 Campylobacteraceae bacterium | reverse complement strand
AAAGGACATTTAGTTAAAGAGATAGATGCTCTTGGCGGAGAGATGGGTATCATAACTGATAAAGCTGGTATCCAGTTTCGTATTCTAAATGAGTCAAAAGGTCCTGCAGTTAGAGGAAGTAGAGCCCAAATTGATATGGATAGATATCGCATAATGGCCAAAGACATTATACTAAATACTCCAAATATTGATGTAAAACAAGAGATAGCTGAAGAGCTGATAATTGAAAATAGTGAAATAAAAGGCATTATAACACAACTTAAAAATAGATATACCGCTAAAAAAGTTATATTGACAACAGGAACATTTTTAGCAGGACTTATCCATATTGGCGAAATGCAACAAGAAGCGGGACGAACAGGAGAATTTTCAGCAAAAAAACTCTCCGAAAATCTAAGAAATTTAGGACTTGATGTCGGAAGATTGAAAACTGGAACTTGTCCGAGAATTGATGCAAAGAGTATAGATTTTTCCATTATGGAAAAACAAGGTGGAGATAGCGAAATTGTTCCATTTAGTTTTAGAACTAACAAGGATAACTTCAAAGTAGAACAACTACCTTGTTATGTAACTTATACAAACGAATTAACTCATAACATAATTGAGCAAAATTTTTACAGAGCGCCGCTTTTTACTGGTCAAATTGAGGGTGTAGGACCGAGATATTGCCCTAGTATTGAAGATAAGATAAATCGTTTTCGTGATAGAGAGAGACATCATCTATTTGTAGAGCCTCAAACTAAAGAGGCAACAGAGTATTATATAAATGGTCTTTCTACCTCGCTTCCTGTTGATACGCAGTCTGAAATGATAAAAAGCATTAAAGGATTAGAAAATGCGAAAATAGTCCGTTTTGGATATGCTATCGAGTATGATTATGTAAATCCAACCGAACTTTATCACTCACTCGAAACAAAGAAGATAAAAGGACTCTATTTAGCCGGACAAATTAATGGTACGACAGGTTATGAAGAGGCTGCAGCACAAGGATTGATGGCCGGAATAAATGCGGTATTATCTTTAAATGATAAAGAGCCATTTATTTTAAGAAGAGATGAGGCGTACATAGGAGTTTTGATAGATGACTTGGTAACAAAAGGCTCAAAAGAGCCATATAGAATGTTTACATCAAGGGCTGAATATCGCCTTTTGCTTCGTGAGGATAATGCTGATATGAGGCTGAGTGGTTATGGATATAAACTTGGACTTATAGATGAGAAAACTTACTCTAAAGTCGATAAAAAGAGAGATGAAACAAACAAAGCACTTCTCTATTTAGAAGAGAATTATATGACACCAACAAAGGAGAATATAGCATTTTTAGAAAGTATCGGGGAAGATGGGATAAATGACAAAACTTCATTGCAAAAGATAGTTGCAAGAAAGAGCATAGACAAAGAAAAACTTTTAAAATTAGTGCCAGAATTTATAAATTTTAGCGATGAAACAATAGAGCAAACGCTGATACTATCAAGATATAAAAACTACATAGATAAACAGGCTTTGCAAATTGAAAAAATGAAAGGTATGATGAGTGTAAAAATTCCAGCTGATATTAATTTTGAAAAAGTTGGCGGACTAAGCAATGAAGTGGTTGAAAAATTTAGAAAATTCAATCCACCTACTCTTTTTGCGGCAAGTGAAATTTCTGGTATCACTCCAGCAGCAATTGATGCACTTCATATACATTTGGTTATTGCCGCTAAAGAGAAAAAATGATACTTTATCTATCTTCTGCTTTTGGCTAACTTTTTCTTAGTGTTAAAGGAGTAAAAAACTTTTATATATTAAGTATACACAATCCAGATGGCTCATATGGAGCAAGGTTTACTCTCCTAATTTCGTCTCTGATTTTATTACATTTTTTTGAATGAAAGAATGGCTCTTCTTTTTTTTCATACTTTTCTACACATGCATCCAAATCGTTTCTAAGTCTTTTTAGTCTTCTATCGGTACCATCATCACAATCACAACCTGCAAAAACAACCAATACTGCCAACGCCATTAATAATCCAAAAATAGATGATTTTTTCATTTTTTCTCACTCTGGTAAAAGTTTTCGCAATTATATATTACAAACAATTAGGGAAATCATAAACTATACGTCCACTTTTTATAGTCATAACAGTTGCACCAACCAGTTTTGTATCCATAAGTGGAGAGTTTTTTGATTTTGATTTGTTTAGGTTTTTATCGTAAATATACTCTTTGTTTGGGTCTATTATAGCAATATCAGCGAGATATCCTTTTGCAATTCTGCCTTTATTTTTTAATTTTAAAATTTTCGCTGGATTTGTTGAGGTTAATTCGACCATACGCTCCAATGTTATAACGCCCTCTTTTACAAGATTTAAAGTAAGAGGAACTAATGTTTGAAGTCCAAGAATTCCAAAAGGAGCTTTATCAAATTCAACAAATTTTTCATCTTTATGGTGAGGTGCGTGGTCAGTTGCTATAATATCAACAATACCATTTTTCAGACATTCTCGCACAGCTTTTACATCCTCTTCTGTTCTTAATGGAGGAGACATTTTAAAATTTGTATCATAAGTTACAAGAGATTTATCTGAAAAGGTAAAATGGTGTGGAGTAACTTCGCAAGTTATATTAATACCCTCTTTTTTTGCAAGTTCAATGAGTTTTAACGACCAAGCAGAGCTTACATGTGCAATGTGAATATGTCCACCTGTTAATTTTGCCAAAAGCATATCTCTTGCTATCATTATCTCCTCTTGTTCGCTTGGCATACCTTTAAGTCCAAGTTTTGTGGAGATTTTACCTTCATTCATAACACCATTTTTGCAAAGAGAACAATCTTCAGAGTGGTTTATGACAAAAGAACCAAAATATTTTGAATACTCAAGCGCAGCTCTCATTACAGCACTATTTGACACAGGAAGTCCATCATCAGAAAAAGCAACTACTCCAGCCTCTAACATATCTCCCATCTCAACAACTCTATCTCCGCCAAAACCTTTAGTAATTGCACCGATTGGAAGAAGGTCGATAAGTCCTCTTTTGTTTGCTTTTTTTATCATCTCTTTGGTTATAGAGGCGTTATCATTTACTGGATTTGTGTTTGCCATAGGAAGAGCGGTTGTAACACCACCTGCAACTGCACTCTCACTTCCTGTTATCACATCATCTTTATATTCAAAGCCGGGGTCTCTAAAATGGACATGCATATCAATAAGACCCGGAAAAATGAGA
>JAIRQK010000175.1 GCA_031256525.1 Campylobacteraceae bacterium | reverse complement strand
AACTATCTCTTGAATATCATTTTTTTCTATATCTGACTCTTTTACAACCTCGCTTATTTTTGCGATTGTCTCTTCGACCAAATCCTCAACCATTCCTTCAAATTTAGAACGAGTAATTTTTTTAACTAAATGCTTTGGTCCGCTTGCATCTGCGGTGATAAATGGTAAATTTATTTCTGTTTCAGTAGCTGAACTTAACTCTTTTTTTGCATTTTCAGCAGCCTCTTTTAATCTTTGGAGAGCCATAACATCTTTTTTCAAATCAATTCCAGCTTCACTTTTAAACTCACCAACAAGCCAATCAATAAGCCTATTATCAAAATCATCACCACCCAAAAACGCATTTCCACCAGTTGCTAAAACTTCAACTACGCCCTCGCCAGTTTCAAGTACTGTAACATCGAATGTTCCACCACCCAAATCATAAACAACTATCTTTTCTGCATTTTTTTTATCAAGTCCATAAGCAAGAGCGGCGGCTGTTGGCTCATTTATAATTCTTAATACATTAAGTCCTGCGATAGTTCCAGCCTCTTTTGTCGCTTTTCTTTGTGCATCATTAAAATAAGCAGGAACTGTAATAACAGCATCTGTAGCACTTTCACCCAAAAAACTCTCAGCGTCTTCTTTTAGTTTCATCAAAATTTTTGCACTTATCTCTTGTGGGGTATAGACTTTTCCAGAAATCTCAACAGCACAAGCACCATTTCTATCTACTATTTTGTATGGCAATCTTTTTTTTGCTTCATTAGATTTATCTTCACTGCTCATTAAACCCATAATTCTTTTAATAGAGTATATCGTTCTCTCTGGATTTGTAACAGCTTGTCTTTTCGCTGTATCACCAACTAAAACTTCACCTTTATCTGTATATGCTACTACTGAAGGAGTTGTATTTTTACCCTCTTTGTTTGGTAAAACTTTTGATTCGCCTCTCTCATAAACTGCAACGCAAGAGTTTGTAGTTCCTAAATCAATTCCAATTACTTTTCCCATTTTCTTATCCTTATTTTTTAATTTTTTTACTTTGCCACGCTTACCATTGCTGGTCTTAGCACTCTATCTTTTATCCTATAACCTTTTTGAAAACATTGAACAATTTGTCCGCTACCAAACTCTTCGCTATCAACTTTCATCATAGCATCATGAATATTTGGGTCAAAATCCCCACTGCTTTCAACTATTTTTATCCCATGTTTTTCAAATACTTTTTTCAACTGTTCCAAAGTTAAAGAGACACCCTCTTTTATCTTTGTTACAACCTCATCACCTTCTATATCTTCAACGCTTTTATAAGCCATTTCCAATGAGTCTGCTATCAATAACATATCCCTTGCAAACACTTCATTCGCATAATCAACTGCTTGATATTTCTCTTTTTCAAGCCTTTTTTTAATATTTTCAAAATCAGCATTTGCTCTTAAATACCTATCTTCATACAACTCAAGTTTCTCTTTTAGTATAGAAAGCTCGTCAATCTCTTCTACTTGCTCTATATCGCTTTTGCTTTCGCTGTTTTCGCTCTCTTCTAAAATATCTTCATTTTGAATTGCCTCATCTTTGTCTATCATCTCTACTCCTTAACTCTATTAAAAAAACTTTCAAAATCAACATTCAACCTCCCAAGACACAACAGTTTTGTATCAGTATTTTCAATTTTAGCTTTTTGTTTCACCACCATATACCCATCATCAACTATATCATCAAAATAGACGCCCTCTTTAAGTTCCAAAATAGAGCTTTCATCTTTGTAAAAACTGTACAAAAAGTTATTATTGCTATCTCTTACCATTCCATGTACAATCTCTTCGCCCTCTTTAAAAAGAATGTTACCTATTAGCATTTTGTCAAGTTTGACTCTAAGTTCATCAAAACCAACTTTTTTAGCCAATGCTCTTAAACTATAAACATCAACATTTATAAGTGAAGACAAAAACAGAATCGCCTCACTACTAAAAGCTATACTAATCTCATAGTTGTCAAAAACAAGCAGTATAAAACGCTCTTTTACATTTATAATCTCTCTTAAAACCTCTTTGTCATTAAACTCTAAAACACAAAAAAGTCCAAAATTTTTGACACTTTCACGCAATGTCGCTAAATTTTTCAGATTTAAAATATTATCAAATACAAGTTTTTCTATCCAATATCTCTGCAAAGCCTTTTTAGTTGGAATTCTTCCGCCACTTATGTGAAGCTGCATAAGTATCCCATCACTACTTAATCTTTGAAAATATGACCTGATAGTCGAAGCAGAAATCTCTATAGGCATTTTGGCTTGAAGTTCGCCAGAACCAATGGGCAAATTATTTTCCAAATAGGCTCTAATGATAGCGTCTAAAATCAAATCCTGCTTTTTAACACTTTTCAATTCTGTCACTCTTTGTATTTAATTGATTGACATTATACAACATTGAGTGTATTATTGTCAAGTATAAATTTAACATGGTTATATCAACATAATTTAGTCAAATAGACTAAACTTTAAGATATTGTGATAACTTTTTTATATAGATTTATTTAAAAATGGGGCAACTTAATATCTGAGGTTTTAATAGTAAAGCAAATACTGTAGTCTCTGGGATAGTAAACAACAATATAATCACAATAACTATCAACAAGTAAACCACTTTGTCCTCACCTCATTTTCTCTATTATGCCCTACCTACAGCCTTAAGTCTTGCAAGTCTATTATTGGTCTCTTTGTGATGTACTTCTACTACTTTTGATATTCTTATTATGTCAATATCAGAGCCATCATCAAG
>JAIRQK010000100.1 GCA_031256525.1 Campylobacteraceae bacterium | reverse complement strand
CTACAATAGCAAAATTAGCAAATATATATAAAAATGAAAATAGAAAAGTTCTGCTTGGTGCTGCGGATACATTTAGGGCTGCTGCTATCGAACAACTTAAGAGATGGTCTGAAAAAATTGATATTCCTATCGTTCACACTGAACAAGGGCATGACCCTTCGGCTGTTGTATATGATACTATCTTGTCTGCAAAAGCAAGAAATGTTGATAATGTTATAATTGATACAGCTGGTCGCCTTCAAAATCAAGTAAATTTAGCAAATGAGCTTAAAAAAATAGTAAGAATTGCTGATAAAGCAGATTCGGGAGCTCCACATAGAAAAATATTAGTGCTTGATGGAACGCAAGGAAATTCTGCGATAAATCAAGCAGTTGCATTTAATGAAATTATCGGGATTGATGCATTAATCATTACAAAACTTGACGGAACTGCCAAGGGCGGTTCTTTGTTTGGTATAGCAAAGGAGTTAAAACTTCCAATACTCTATGTTGGAGTTGGCGAAACGATGAATGATTTAATTCCTTTTGATAGTCAAAGTTACATTGATAGCATACTTGATGCTATATTTTGTTGATAATGAGGGATAATGGCAAAAAAGAAACAAACTTTTGAGTGTCAAGCCTGTGGATTTCAAAATACAAAATGGCTTGGCAAATGTCCTAATTGTGGAGCTTGGGACGAGTTTTTAGAGTTATCGCAAGATCAGATTGCGGTATTAAAAGAGACCTCAAAAAATATGAATGAAGAAAATTCAAATGCGATACCAATCACTCAAATTGAAGATGAGAAGATAGAGAAATTTAGCTCATATAGTGAAGAGTTTGACCTTGTTCTTGGTGGTGGGATAGTCGAAGGAAGTTTAACTCTCATAGGAGGAAGTCCCGGCGTTGGCAAATCAACACTTTTACTCAAAAACGCAGGCAATCTTGCACAAAACAGTAAAAAAGTTCTCTACATAAGTGGAGAGGAGAGTGCTGGGCAAATTAAACTTCGCTCAGAGAGGCTAAAAAGTACTCATGAAAATTTATATCTTCTGTGCGAAATAAATATCGATACAATAATGGGTGAGCTTATAAAACACGAATTTAAAGTAGTCGTAATTGACTCTATTCAAACCTTATATAGCGATAAAATAGGTTCAGCTCCCGGAAGTGTTTCGCAAGTAAGGGAAATAACATTTGAACTTATGAGATATGCAAAAACAAATAATGTAGCAGTTTTTATCATCGGTCATATAACAAAAGAGGGGGCAATAGCTGGTCCTAGAGTACTTGAACATATGGTTGATACTGTGCTATATTTTGAGGGTGACTCAAACAAAGAGTTGCGTTTGCTTCGTAGCTTTAAAAATCGTTTTGGCTCAACGAGTGAAATTGGAATTTTTGAAATGACAAAAAATGGCTTAGAGAGTGCTAAAAATATATCTGCAAAATTTTTCTCACGCAAAAATGCACAAGCTGGTTCAGCTATAACTATCATAATGGAAGGAACTAGACCGATTATTTTAGAGGTTCAAGCACTTGTTAGTGAAAGCGGCTACCCAAATCCAAAAAGAGCAACAACTGGATATGAGATAAATCGCCTAACAATGCTCCTTGCTCTTTTGGAACGCAAACTTGATTTGCCACTAAATAGATATGATGTTTTTATAAATATCGCAGGTGGCATAAAGATAAATGAACCAGCAGCTGATCTTGCTGTTATTGCTGCAATTTTAAGCAGTTTTAGAAATCGTCCAATAAGCCAAGATACTATATTTTTAGGTGAAGTTAGTTTAATTGGCGATATAAGAGATATTTATGGGCTTGAAAATAGACTAAAAGAGGCAAAAACGCAAAATTTTACAAAAGCAATAGTGCCGTCATTACCAACTAATAACATTAATGAGATAAAATGTTATGTTGCAAATGATATAAACAAAGTGATTGATTGGATGTAGAGTATGAATAGTTTAATAACGCAAAATTCTAATGACCAAAAAAATGATGATATTTTTTCGCCCTTACTGTTAAAAAAACGTTGCCACAGCTGCGGAGTAAAGTATTATGATGAGTTTTATCTAACAAAAAAACAACTTGAAGAGCTATTTGAAATTGATGAAAAAGTTATCGATTGGTATGTAGAGGACAATCTTGACGAGTTAAAAGAGAACGGATATAAAGTATTAGATAGCGAAGAGATTGAAAACATAAAAAATTTAAATAATATTGATTTGGATATAAGTAACAACTATATAGAGTTATTCTCATTTCAAACAATTTTGAACATTTCAATGCTAATGTTTCACGGTCATAATACATCAATTGTTAGACAAAATATAATCAAAATAGTTATGCAAAGTTTGTCAGATATTGATATTTTAAAGATAAATGCAAACATATATGACAAAAAAAATGGTGCAAAAAACGAAAATATTAGTAGTTTTCTTGAAAACAAAACATATAATGATAGCAATATAAAAAGATACATTTTTAAATCAATCTTTCAAAAAAAAGCTGATGATTATTACAAAATACTGCATATTCAATATCAAGATAGCATAAGAAGTATAATGAATTTAGAGATAACAGACCTTATAGACAAATATTTCAATATACTTTTTCACGATGTTAAAGAGTTGTCGCAAAAAGAGGGAAATACGCTTTCAGATGAAGTGTTTAAAGAGCTAATAAGAAACT
>JAIRQK010000065.1 GCA_031256525.1 Campylobacteraceae bacterium | reverse complement strand
GAGTGCCCAAAACTTGCTATTTTTTGCTCTACTTCTCCCTGAAGTTTTAGAAGATGCGTTTAACTCTCGTCAAATTCAAAAAGTTAGTGACTATTTGAAAAATCTATCAAGCCTACTTCACAAATTTTACAATGAAAATAGAGTTGTTGGAAGTAAAGATGAGGATAAATATCTGAAACTTTTAGCTTTTGTGGCACTATCAATAAGAACAGGTCTAAAACTTATCGGTATCACTGCAAAAAATAAGATGTAGATATTGCTAATCTGCATTTTTTTATCTCCTTGTTATAAAATTTTTAAAAAAAGCTATTGGCAACAAATGAGGATGCAACACCACTTGAGTAAACCGTAATATCACCATAAGTATCATATTTTTCTGCAAGAATTGGTGAATAAATTTCAGAAAGCCTGTTGAATCCAAGAATATCTCTATCATTTTTATTTTTATACTCATACAATCTACACTTATCAGGTCTATCGTTTGTAAAACATTCAGGATACTCTTGTTTTAAATCATCAAGATTGTAATATGGACACTCTTTTTTAATATTTTTATATCCATTGTCATAACAAAAATTATATTTGTATTTTAAAAGTCCTATATCTATCTGTTCAGCTTTTGATAGATATTTCAAATTTGGATATGAAAAACCAGTGTAATTTAGTGTCGCAGTAATGACAATTATTATAAAAGATATAATGTTATATTTAAGTGGTTTTTTATAAACCATAAATACAAAGATACTATGTAAGATAATGTATACTACGTATGGTATGTAAAAGATAAAGGCGTAAATAGCCATAACAAAGTCACCATCAGCGGCATCATTAAAAATTTTTACATATAAATAAAAGATAAAAGATATTAAAAAAACAAAAAAAGAAACTTTAGAAAAATTAAAATGTTTTTTAAATATTATCTCTTTTTTAAATAAATCTTCTTCACCAAATGTCATAACTCTACCATTTGACTTTATAATCATATTTGAAACAGTAGCAGATGTAATAACCAGTGCGACAATTGGTGAAATAAATAATGTAACAATAGCAATATTTGCAAGTATTTCGTTAGCAAAATTAAAAATAACAAAGCTAAAAATAGCAACAATTACAACAAAAATCCAGAACAAAATAGCAACAAATAAACCAGCATACTTAAAATAATTCATCAAATTTCTCTCATTTAATTTTGATAATTACACATAATTATAGGGCTAATAGATTAATTATCTCCAAAAAGAGCTTTTAACGCATTTATATCTGGAATAGCTTTACTCTCTTTATCTGTGCTAACTTTTTCTTGTTCAATAAGCTCAATTTCGTATCCTGTAAGCATTGAAGCAAGTCTTATGTTGATACCGCCTTTTCCTATTGCTTTTGATTTTTGGTCACTTAAAAGTGTAACAGTGGCAATTTGTTTGTCATCTTTTTTTTCTGGTTTGACTATAACGCTTGATACAACAGCAGGTGCTAAAGCACGAGCAATAAATATCTCAGGAATTGAAGAGTACTCTATACAATCAATACTTTCGCCCTTAAGCTCTTTGCTAACCGCACTTATTCTGATACCTTTTGTTCCAACAGTAGCTCCTACTGCGTCGATATTTGTGCTAACTGAACTAAGTGCTACTTTCGCTCTTTCTCCTGGAATCCTAGCACATCTTTTGATTAAGACATGACCATCTTTGATCTCTGGTACTTCAAGCTCTAAAAGTGCTTCTAAAAATTTTGGTGTAGTGCGTGAGAGTTCAACATTTATTCTTTTTGATATTTTATCGATATAGACTTTTTTAATCGCACTTTTTACAACATTGTTTACTTTAAATTTTTCGCCTTTTATCCTGTTTTTTCTTGATAATACGCAACGAATCTCATCAATTTCTATATAAGTATTCTCCTCTTCATCAACGCTTGTTACAGGACCATATACGCTTTTTCCAATTTTTTGTTTATATTTTTCAAAAATTTGTTGCTCTACCAATCTTTGTATATAAAACTCAAGCTCTTTTGAAAGTGTTGCTGCAGCGGTTCGCCCTAAGTTGTCAAGTGAAAGTTCGTATCTTAGTTCATCATTAACTTCAACAAGCGGGTCTATCTCTTTTGCCTCTTTGATGGTTATATAATTCTCTTTATCTTCTGCTCTATTGTCATCATTTGCAATAACCAAAACCTTTTGAAATAGCGTCAATGACTTCTCTTTTTCATCAATTACCGCTTCATATTCATACTTTTCGCCATAAACTTTTTTTGCAGTTTTAACAAGAGTAAATTTTACAGTCTCTTTTATATCTTTTAACTCTAAATTTTTTTCGTTGGCAATGGACTCCATAATATCCAATATTTTTTCCATAAAATTATCCTTTTAGTTGTACTTTGCAATGAAAATTAGTGATTTATTATTGCGAGGATAGGTATGTTATCAAATATGTGCTTTTGTTTTACTTTAATAACCTTTTTATTAAAAAAAAGATACACTACTCGTTTTTTAATATATGGGGTATAAAAATGGAATTGAAACTTGCTCGTACTGCGTTAAATGGAAAACCAAAAACGATAAAATTTGAAAAAATTGAAGAGATTATTGAAGAAAGTGGCTCACAGATTTTTTATTTTGATAAAGAAAATCAAAGCAAAGATTTGGTTAAACTTACTGAGTATTTTGAAAAAAAAGATTTTAGTGTTTATACTAGAGGCGTAAAATATGGGCTAAATGAGGGCGACTATATGCATGAGGTTCATATACTGTAGTTTTAAATGACTAAAAAACTCTTTATAGAAACATTGGGTTGTGCTATGAATGTCAGAGATTCTGAACATATGATAGCAGAACTTAATCGTATCGACAACTATACAATCACGCAAAATCCAAGCGAAGCAGACCTTATACTGATAAATACTTGTAGTGTTCGCGAAAAACCTGTAAATAAACTATTTTCTGAAATTGGGCAGTTTGTTAAAACAAAAAAGCAGAACGCTAAGATAGGAATTTGTGGTTGCACCGCAAGTCATTTGGGAAGTGAGATATTTAAAAAAGCACCAGAGGTCAATTTTGTTTTGGGTGCGAGAAATGTTTCGAAAATAAAAGATGCTATAAGGCAAGACAAGTTTATATCAATTGACATAAATTATGATGATAGTGAGTATGCTTTTGGAGAATTTAGAGCAAATCCATACAAAGCGTATGTTAATATCTCCATTGGTTGTGATAAAAAATGCACCTATTGCATAGTGCCTTTTACTCGTGGCAAAGAGATATCAATTCCTCACGAGCTAATTTTAAAAGAGGCGGAAAAAGCTTCTAAAAATGGTGCGAAAGAGATTTTTCTATTGGGTCAAAATGTCAATAATTATGGCAGACGATTAAGCAATGGCAATAAAGATGAGTTCAATTTTTCTAAACTCCTAAATGCTTTGGGAAAAATTGATGAGGTTAAAAGAATTCGATTTACATCTCCTCACCCGCTTCATATGGATGATGAGTTTTTGGAAGAGTTTGCAAACAACAAAAAGGTTTGCAAAGCTATGCATATGCCTTTGCAAAGCGGTTCAACTGAAATATTAAAAGCGATGAATAGGGGATATACAAAAGAGTGGTTTTTAGATAGAGCCAAAAAGCTGAAATATCTCGTGCCAAATGTCTCTATTAGCACTGATATTATCGTTGGGTTTCCGGGAGAAAATGATAAAGATTTTGAAGATACTATGGAAGTCTTAAATGAGATAAGGTTTGAGCAGTTATTCTCTTTTAAATACTCTCCAAGACCATTGACAGATGCAGCAAAAATGATGAATGTTGTTGATGATGAAATTGCATCAAAAAGATTGACTGTTTTACAAAATAGGCAGACGCAAATTCTTGATGAAATTGTTAAAAAGTATGAAGAAGAGGTAAAAGAGGTCTATTTTGAAGAGTTGCGTTCAAATGGAATGGTTGCTGGAAGAACATTTGAAAATAGTGTCGTAAATGTAGAAGCAGGTGAAGAGCTTTTGGGAGAGATAAAAAAAGTGAAAATAACAAAGGCACAACGTTCATCTCTTTTTGGAGAAATTTGTGGATAAAAATCACGAACATAACTATCCGCTGCTAAAAAAAATAGCATCAGTGATATTACCTTTTTTTATAAGGATTTCGATCCATTTTATCTACTTTACATGTAAGAAAAGATATATATTTTCAAGTGAAAAAATTCCATCACCAGCGGTTTTAGTAGCGTGGCATGGGCAAATCATTATGCTTGGATATTTGTATAAAAAAATATGCTTAGATATTGCAAAAATGCATGTTATTGTAAGTGAGCATTTAGATGGAGATGTTGCTATAAGAGTTTTCAAAAACTATGTTGATCTTGGTTATATTCGTGGGAGTAGTAGAAGAGGTGCTGTAAAAGCACTTAAAAGTGCTATCAATAAACTTGAAGTTGGGGAAAATGTAGGAATTACTCCAGATGGTCCAAAAGGTCCTTTACACTCAGTATCTGATGGTGCTATAACTTTGGCTTTAAAGTGCAATGTTCCAATTATAGCTATTGGTTGGAAAGCATCTAAATATTGGCAAGTAAAGAGTTGGGACGAGACAAGAATTCCAAAACCATTTTCAACTATAACTTATACAATTAATGAACCGATATATATAAACGAACATCAAAATAAAGATGAAGCCAAAAGTTTAATAAAAGATGCTATTATGTCTTGTATGAGTTAAATTTGCACATATAAGGGGATATATAATGAAAAAAATAGTATTTTTTCTCTGTTTAGTTTATAGTTTTTGTTTCTCACAAAGTCAGTTAGAGGCTCAAAAAATGGACGAATTATGTTTTGATGGTGATGCCAATGTTTGCTATATGCTTGGAAAATTGAATGAGAGAAGTAGTGTATTAAGGCAGGGTAAAAATACTCCAGAATCACGCAAATACTACAAAAAAGCTGCGATAATTTATCAAGAGCAATGTGATATGGAAGATGACTTTTCAAGTTGTGCGATATTGGGAAATATGCATATAAATGATCAAGGTATTGGTATGGATCATTTTAAGGCAAAAGAGTATTTTACAAAGGCTTGTGAGAATGATGAACAAGAGGGTTGCGTTGGACTTGGAAAACTCCATTTAAACGGTGTATCAGTAAGAAAAGATAGTGAAGTAGCAAAAAAATATTTTGAGAGCACATGTACAGAAAAAAACCAAAATGGATGTCTTTTTTTAGCACAAATGTATGAGAAAAAGAGTAAAAAATTGGCAAAAGAGTATTATGGAAAGGCTTGTGATCTCAACTCTCAGATAGGGTGTTTAAAGTACTCAGAATTTAAGTAAAAATTTTGTCATAAGTGCAGGAAAAAGCACTTAATTAGAGGCGTTCTCTTCAAAAGCTCCAAAAGAGGTAATTCTCTTATATCTTCTATCAAGTCTCTCCTCATCGCTTAATTCATCTAACGAGTTAAGTATTTGTACTATATATTTTCCAACTTCATCTATAGCACTCTCTTTATCTCGGTGAGCACCCATAATAGGCTCATTTATAACATCATCGATCAAATCAAGGCTTTTCAAATCTTCAGCAGTTATTTTCATTGCTTTTGTAGCATTTTCTTGTTTGGTCGGGTCGTTCCATAAAATCGCGGCACACCCTTCTGGCGAAATAACGGAAAATACAGAATATTTTAGCATAGCAACACGGTCTGCAACGCCAAGAGCAAGTGCTCCACCACTTCCACCTTCACCTATAACGATTGAAATTGTTTTTGTATTAAGGCGTGAGAGTTCGTAAAGGTTTCTTGCGATAGCTTCGCTTTGTCCTCTCTCTTCGGCTCCAATACCCGGATATGCACCCGGAGTGTCTATAAAGTAAATAATAGGAAGCCCAAATTTTTCAGCCATTTTAGAGACTCTTAAAGCTTTTCTATATCCTTCAGGGTGAGGCATACCAAAGTTTCTTCTAATTTTGTTTTTAGTTCCTCTTCCTTTTTGTTCACCTATCATAACTACTTTTCTACCTGCAAATATTCCTATATAGCAGACAATTGACTCATCATCTTTATAAGTTCTATCGCCGTGAAGTTCATAGTAGTTATCAAGCAAAGCCCTCATATAGTCAAGTGCATAAGGGCGATCTGGATGCCGTGCAAGTTGTAATTTTTGGTATTCTGAAAGATTTTTGTATATCTTGGCAACCTCTTTTTCCAAATTTTTATTCAGTATATCAATGGCCGGAAAGTCGCCTTTCATTTTAGCCGAAGAGATATCTTCATCAATTTGTTTGATATTTTTTTCAAAATCTAAATAAGTTGCCAATTTTTTCTCTTTATAGTTTTACTTTTTTAAAAATAATCGAACCGTTAGTTCCACCAAAACCAAAAGAGTTACTCATTGCAGTCTCAATTTCGGCTTTTCTTGCAACATTTGGTATATAGTCCAGATTGCATTCTTCATCTTTAACCTCTTGGTTTATCGTTGGAGGCAAGATACCATCATTAAGTGCCATTATAGATATAACAGCCTCTATAGCTCCAGCAGCCCCCAAGCAGTGACCAATTTGCCCTTTTGTCGAGCTAATCGGTGGTGGAGTTTTGAAAATAGACTTGATAGCCATTGTCTCATACAAATCATTATAATATGTACTTGTTCCATGTGCATTTATATAGTCAACACTATCAATTCCAGCCATTTTTAAAGCTGATAGCATAGCCCTTTTAGCTCCTTCACCTTCTGGCGCAGGAGTTGTTATATGGTTTGCATCGCCACTCTCTCCAAAACCTATAATTTCCGCGTATATAGTCGCCCCACGTTTGAGCGCATCCTCATAAGTTTCAAGTATAAGTGCTCCTGCTCCTTCACCCATAACAAATCCATCTCTCTCTTTATCAAAAGGACGAGATGCGCGTTTTGGTTCTTCATTTCTTGTTGAAAGGGCTTTCATAGCAGAAAATCCCGCCATTCCAATATCGCAAATAGATGATTCAGCACCAACAACAAGCATTTTTTCAGCCGCACCTACCATAATAGTTTTTGCAGCTTCACTAATCGCATGAGTTCCTGCTGCACAGGCTGTAACTGATGCTAAATTTGGACCTTTAAGTCCATACTCAATAGAGATAAAGCCACCAAGCATATTGATAAGTGATGAGGGGATAAAAAATGGAGAAACCCTCTTTGGTCCTTTTTCAAACGAAATAAGAGAATTTTTCTCTATGTTTGGAAGACCGCCGATTCCAGCAGCTGAACTTACACCAAAAGTGTCTGCATCAAACTCTTTTAGATTTGCACATGCCATTGCTTCATGTGCTGCTTTTAGACCTAATTGGATAAATCTATCAGCTTTTTTTACCTCTTTTCC
>JAIRQK010000049.1 GCA_031256525.1 Campylobacteraceae bacterium | reverse complement strand
TTTTATAAGTTCATCTATTGTCCGCTCGATAATAAGACACGGTGGCGATGCATCTCATCTATATCCAAAAGAGATAGATTGTTTTATGAAAGGAAATGGTAGTGTACATACTGTTTGAGGGAATTGATACAACAGGTAAAACAACTCAAATTGAAAAGTTAAAGTCCATTTATCCAGACATTGTCTCCACAAAAGAGCCCGGAGGAACACTGCTTGGCGAAAAAATAAGAGAGATTCTTTTGGATAGAGATTTTGAGATAAGTACAAATGCTGAATTTCTACTTTTTTTAAGCGATAGAGCTGAACACTATGAAAAAGTGATAAAGCCAAATAACGATAAAATAGTCATAAGTGATAGAGGTTTTATATCGGGACTTGCTTATGCATTTACGAATTGTCCAAGTACTAATTTGGAGTATTTGGTTGGTTTAAATAGATTTGTTTTAGGTGGAGAGTTTCCAAAAAAGATAGTTTTTTTTGTTACAAACAAAGATACCCTACTCTCTCGCATAAATTCAAAAAATCACGATATCATAGAGAGTCGAGGTATCGAATATTTGCTAAAAGTGCAAGAGAATATGGAGTTTATTTTAAATAAGGTTGGTTTGGACTTTTTAAAACTTGATGCAAATTTGGATATTGAGAGTCTGCATATGAAAATAAAGGATTATATAAATGATTAATGCACTTCGTGGTATGAAAGATATGTTCTCTCCAGAGAGTGAAAAGTATCTATATTTCATTGAAAACTGTTCTAAAATAGCCAAAAATTACGGATTTATCTTTATTTCAACACCTATCTTAGAAGAGACGACACTTTTTAAAAGAAGTGTTGGAGAGAGTAGTGATATCGTAAATAAAGAGATGTATCAGTTTATTGATAAGGGCAACAATGATGTCTGTATGCGTCCTGAGGGAACTGCTGGAGTTGTAAGAGCTTTTGTACAAGCAAAAATGGATAAGGCTGGAGAGAAGAGAAGATTTTTCTATTATGGTTCGATGTTTAGATATGAAAGACCACAAAAAGGAAGATTGAGACAATTTCATCAATTTGGAGTCGAAAGTTTTGGATACTCTGATGTTAGAGAAGATGCTACCATTATCCTTATGCTCAATGAGATGTTAGAGTTTTTCGGAATTGATGCAGCTATAAAGCTAAACTCACTTGGTTGTCCAGAGTGTATGCCCTCTTACAAAGATAAACTTGTGAAATTTTTAGACTTAACTAACGAGCTTTGCGAAGATTGTCAAAGAAGAAAAAAGACAAATCCAATTCGTGTGCTTGATTGCAAAAATGAAAATTGTCAAAAATTACTAAAAAATGCCCCTCTTCTGATAGATAATCTATGTTGTGGGTGCAAAAATGAATTTGATATTTTACAAAATACACTGCGTGATTTTAATGTTAAATTTGAAATTAACCCTATGCTTGTTCGTGGACTTGACTACTATTCAAAAACTGCATTTGAGTTTGTAAGCGATAAAATAGGCTCTCAAAGCTCAATCGCAGGTGGTGGTAGATATGATAGATTGGTCGAATTTTTAGGTGGGAAACCAACAAATGGAGTAGGATTTGCTATAGGAATTGAAAGGCTTTTAGAGCTTTTTGAACTTCCAGAGTCTAAAAGAAAAGGTTTTTACATAGGTGCTTTAACTCAAGAAGCTGAAAAACTATCTTATGAAATTGCAATGAAACTAAGAATAAATAAAAAAGCCTATGTTCTAAACGAATACTCCTTTAAAGATTTCAAATCGCACCTAAAAAATGCGGATAAGATGAATGCGAAATATTTCATCTGCATAGGAAATGACGAGCTAAAGGAAAATGGCGAGTTGATAATAAAAGATTTGGAAACAAAAGATAAAAAACAAGTTACAGTTAAATCATTTTTGGAGAGTTTGTAATGGTTGATTATGGTATAAAAATTTGGGGAAATGATGATTTTATTATAAAAAATGGTGAGGTTTGTCTAAGTGCCGGAAGTCAGCCTTCAATAATAAAGATAGTTAAACAAATCAGAGAAGATGGGATAAGAGGACCGCTACTACTTCGTTTTCCGCATTTGATAAAAAAGCAGATAAACTCTATCTACACTCATTTTAAACAGGCTCAAAAAGAGTTTAACTATAAAGGTGAATTTCACGCTGTTTATCCATTAAAAGTCAATCAATTTCCAAATTTCGTCCAAAATTTAGTTGAAATTGGCAAAGATTATGGATATGGACTTGAAGCTGGAAGTAAAGCTGAGCTTATTTTGGCAATGGCACTTAATACCAATCACTCGCCAATTACTGTAAATGGTTTTAAAGATGATGAGATGATAGACCTTGGCTTTATTGCTGCTGAAATGGGACACAATATCACTTTAACCATTGAAGGATTAAACGAATTAGAAGGAATTATACAAACTGCTATTGATAGATTTGCCCCAAAGCCAAAAATTGGACTAAGGATACGACTTCATAGCTCTGGTACTGGTATTTGGGCAAAAAGTGGAGGCATTAACTCAAAATTTGGACTAACTTCGACTGAGCTAATTCAAGCAGTTAAAATGCTAAAAGAGGCGAATTTATTAGAGCAGTTTACCATGATACATTTTCATATTGGTTCGCAAATAACAGAGATTGCTCCGCTTAAAAAGGCTTTGAGAGAGGCTGGAAATATATATGCAGAATTGCGAAAAATGGGAGCGGTCAATCTAAAAGCTATCAATCTTGGCGGTGGACTTGCTGTTGAATATTCGCAATATAAAAATGACCAGCGTAGAAACTATACACTAAATGAGTATGCAAACGATGTTGTCTATCTTTTAAAAGATATTTCAAATCAGAAAAATGAGATTGAACCTGATATATATATAGAGTCTGGTCGCTATGTTGCAGCTTCACACGCAGTATTAATAGCTCCAGTATTAGAGCTTTTTTCTCACGAATATACAGAGAGCAAGTTAGAGCTTAAAGGGAAAAATCCTCAACTTGTAGAAGAGATGTATGACTTATATACGAGTATGAATTCAAAAAATGCATTGGAGTATTTGCACGATGCAATTGACCATATGGAGTCACTTTTAACCTTGTTTGATTTGGGATATGTTGATTTGCAAGATAGGTCAAATACTGAGATTTTGGTAAATCTCGTTATAAAAAAAGCAGTTGATATTCTTGGAGGAAAGCACTATTCTGAAATACTTAACATTCAAGAGAGGGTGCAGGAGAGATATTTGGTAAATTTTTCTATATTTCAGAGTTTGCCAGATTTTTGGGGGATAAATCAGACATTTCCTATAATGCCACTTGATAGACTAACTGAACACCCTACTCGCTCAGCTTCATTGTGGGATATTACATGTGATAGTGATGGAGAAATTGGTTTTAATGTAAAAAACCCCCTATTTTTACATGATGTAGATGTTGAAGAGAGAGAATATTTTATCGGTTTCTTCTTGGTTGGTGCATATCAAGAAGTGCTTGGAATGAAACATAATCTTTTTACACACCCAACAGAAGCGACCATTAAATTGACTAAAGAGGGTTATGAGATTGAAAATCTTTTAGAGGCTCAAAGTATTTTGGATATTTTGGAGGATTTGGACTATGATATAAAAGAGGTACAATACTCTCTTAGTCAAAAAATCGAAGAGTCAGAGTTTCTAAGCGATAAAGAAAAAAAACAGGTTTTGGGAGAGCTTTATACATTTTTGAATGACAATAGTTATCTAAAAACTGTTAGCAAAAAAGATACCACAGATGAGATTGTATATAAAGAGTCAGAAATTTTGCACAAAAGCGATTAAAGATATTTGCATATAAACTTATCTTGGATATAATCTCAAGTTTTAAATTTATTTAAAGGCGTACACTATGTTGTCAAAAAGAGTACAATTATTGTCTGAGTCAATAACATTGGCTATTTCAGCTTTAGCAAAAGAGCTTAAAGCTAATGGTAAAGATATACTGAATTTCTGTGCTGGAGAGCCTGATTTTGATACACCAAAAGCAGTTAAAGATGCTGCGATTTATGCAATTGAAAATGGTTACAACAAATATACCGCAACTGCTGGAACAAATGAAGTATTAAAAGCGATTGCGGACAAATTAAAAAGAGAAAATGGTTTAGAGTATAAAATCAACGACATAGTTACAAATACTGGGGCAAAACATACGCTTTTTGAGCTTTTTGAGGCTGTGATTGATGATGGTGATGAGGTAATCATACCAGCTCCTTATTGGGTTACTTATCCTGAACTTGTTATATATTGTGGCGGAAAGAGTGTTTTTATCAGCAGTGATGA
>JAIRQK010000044.1 GCA_031256525.1 Campylobacteraceae bacterium | reverse complement strand
CTCGCTCCAAAAAGCACACAAGTAAAAAGAGTGAATATTACTATTTTTTTATAAAACATAAATTATTACCTTAAAAATTACAAACAATGCATAAAATTCGATTTTACAATACTTTTGCTTATGTTTTTATGATTAATTTATTTATCATATAAAAAATATAAACAAAATATTTTAAAGCTCACATATTGTATAATCCCTTTTTATCTAAAATTTTAAGGACAATTTTCATGTTTAAAAAAATAATTCTACTACTATCCCTCTCGCCTTTTTTGTTATTTGCACAAAACAGTAAACTGTTTGAAGAGTATAAAACTATACTTGAAACTGTACATAAAAATCGTGCTACGATTCCAGACTCTCCAAAGATAGAAGTTGGCTCAAGTGGCGTTGTTATGCATAGATTTGATGATACAACTTCAACCATTTTAGCAAGAGCAACAGTATTGGCAAAAGATGGCGTAAAGGCTCTGCTTGATTTAACTCCTTATGATGCATTAGAACAAAACACTTTCCCAAAAGCAGAAATTATCCCAGCATCTGGCAATGAGGTAATATTAAACTATCTGTACAATCGCTCTTTAATTATTGCACCAAATAATAAAAATTTTAAAATAGTAACTGACCATTTTAAAAATATCGACTGGGTACACCCTGATATTTTAGCAGCCACTCTTGCCAAAGCATATATCCCAAATCCTGACCATAAAAAATTTAAAGAGATATGCACAAAAAATCTATCCGGACTTATATTTTTCAACATTGCCGAAAAAGGTTACTTTACAGACTGTATCTCTTTTAAAATCATAAAAAGCGTGACTCTTCCTGAATTAGAAGAAGGCGATGAGATAATACTCCCTTTTTATAGTCGTGTTGCATCAAGTGTTCAAAAATCAATATTTGTCAGAAAAGGCTCAGATGTTAATGATTATGATGCACACTATAAAACACTTTTGGGTATTGAATAGCAATGTTAGACACAATTGATATAAAAGCTCTAAAAAATATAGTTGGTGATGATAATGTCTATACGGATAAAGCCCATTTACTTGCCTACTCTTATGACGCAACAAGAAACAGATTTGAACCAGATGCAGTAGTTTTCCCAAAAAATGAGGATGATGTAAGCAGGGTGCTAAAATATTGCAATCAAAACAAGATAATTATAACACCTCGTGGGGCTGGAAGTGGATTTACCGGTGGGGCGTTGAGTGTTCAAGGTGGCATTATATTAGCGTTTGAAAAACATATGAATCAAATCTTAGAGATTGATATGGAAAATATGGTTATGGTTGTGCAACCGGGCGTTATAAATATGAATATCCAAAAAGCAGCAGAGGAGAGAGGGCTTTTTTATCCTCCTGACCCTGCAAGTGAAGAGTACTCAACTATCGGCGGAAATGTAAGTGAAAATGCTGGTGGAATGAGAGCGGCAAAGTATGGAATAACAAAAGATTATGTTGTAGCTTTACGAGCTGTACTTCCAAGTGGAGATATTATAAGAGCTGGTAAAAAAACGATAAAAGATGTTGCTGGATACAACATTGCTGGGATTTTAATAGCAAGTGAGGGAACATTAGCTGTCATTACGGAGATTACACTAAAACTCATACCAAAACCAAAAATGAAAAAAACAGCTATGGGTGTTTTCCCGAGCGTAAATATGGCAATGAATGCAGTTTATAAAACAATGGCAGGAGGAGTAGTTCCTGTTGCTATGGAGTTTTTAGACAACCTTTCAATTCGTGCAGTTGAAGAAAAATTCAACAAAGGATTGCCAACTGAAGCTGGTGCTATTTTGATAACTGATGTAGATGGCAACAAAAAAGAGGATATTGATGAGCAGATGCAAAAAATTGGTGAATTCTTTAAAGAGAATGGTTGCACAGAGTTTAAAATAGCACAGAATGACGAAGAGGCAAAAAATATCTGGTTTGCAAGAAGAAACTGCTCTCAAGCAATTACTATTTATGGTAGTAAAAAATTAAATGAAGATGTTACAGTCCCACGAAGTAAACTCCCAGAACTTTTAGAACAGTATGATATGATTGCTAAAAAATACAATGTAAAAATCCCTTGTTTTGGTCATACTGGTGATGGAAATGTACATACAAATGTAATGGTTGATGGAGAGTGTCCAAAAGAGATTGAGATAGGACACAAAGCGATAGAGGAGATTTTTAAAGTTGCTATAAAACTTGGTGGAACATTGAGTGGTGAACATGGTATTGGCATTTCAAAAGCACCTTTTATGAATATGGCTTTCACAAAAGAGGAGATGGAGCTTTTTCGTTCAATCAAAAAAGCGTTTGATCCAAACAATATTTTAAACCCGAAAAAGATGGGCTTATGAAAACAATAAATAGAGAAAAAATAAAGATTTTTATCAAAAATTTAAAAAAGGCAAACGACCCTGATTTAATGCATTACGCATCAAGTCTTAGCTATCACACGATTCTTTCAACAATTCCACTGCTTTTGATTTCGTTATCTCTTTTTATGAATATTCCCAGCTTTAGCGAATATTTTGATAAATTAAAAGATTTTGTTATATCTCTGCTCGCCCCTGCTCATAAAGAGGTTATTTTGGGATATCTTGAAACATTTCTGCAAAACACTATCAAAATGGGCGTTATGGGATTTATTGTTGTTCTGTTCGTAACTGTGATGTTTTTTAAAGATTATGAGAGTATTATAAATAAAATTATGAATGTCAAACCAAGGTCTTTTTGGCAATCTCTGTCGGCTTATTGGACTCTTATCACATTGGCTCCTATTGGATTGGTTGCATCTTTTTATCTATCAAATATAATACAAAATTTTCTTAATAGCTCAGACTATACAAATTGGATAAACTTTTTGACAATTTTCCCTTATCTTGTCGTGTGGATGCTATTTTTTACAATTTATATGATCTCTTCAAATGCTAAAATTAGCTTCAAATCAGGAATAATTTCATCTTTTGTAGCTTCGCTTATTTGGTACTCATCAAAAAGTCTATTTGTCTATTATGTTGCTTACAATAAAACTTATTTAACAATTTATGGCTCTTTTAGCATTTTGCTCTTCTTTTTTATTTGGATTTATGCCTCTTGGGTTATCTTTTTATATGGCGTAAGACTTTGTCATCTTTTAAATCAAAAAGAGTTACAAAAGAAAGAAAAAATAGCTAACTCCGATGATTAAAATTGGCAACATAAAAATTGCCCTAAAAGCACTTAAAAAAGCTAAACATACATAAATTGCAAGTAGCCAAACAGGAGTGTTGAAAAATGCACTCTTTGTTTCATAACTTAAAAAATTGATTATGTGTCCATCTAAAAGTCCGCCCTGATTGATTGCGTGTAAAAAAGTAACAAATGGATAGAAAATTACAAACAATATACTAAGCGGAATTGATATCCACTGCTGAATATTTATCACATTAAACCAATAATATACGATTGGATTCATAGCGATAAATAGCCAAAGATTTAAAAGCAAAAGTGTCTGCCAAACTTTCAATTTTGGAAAGTGTTTGATAAATACAAATATAAAAAATACGCCAAAAACTGACAATATAAAGCCTATATTAAAAGCCAGATATGGAAATAGAGCGATTAAAAATGCAGTTGTAAGAGCCAACATCTCAAAAGTTAAAACATTTATCCCACGCCATAAAAACAGAAAACCACAAACTCCCATAACATAAGAGCGTAAAAATGAAGGAGTCATATCAATAAGCCAAAGATAGTAACCTAAAAATGCGAAAATAATAACTGAAATATCCCATCTTGCATTTCTGTATGGAAAATATCTATCTTGAAAAAATCTATATATTGGCATAAATATCGCATATAGAAAAGCAAAAATTATACCTAAATGATATCCGCTTATTGCGATAACATGCGTAATACCAAAACGTTGTACCTTGTCTCTAAGCTCTTTAGATATAGGAGTTGCAAGATATAGAGTGCTAAATAGCTCTTTCATAATTTGAGAATCGTGCTGTTTTTGTATAAAGTTATCGATTCTATTTTTTACGCTACTATCAATTTGTGATTTATGCCAAGCAAGAACTGATGGTGCGTAAAATTTTCTTGATAAAAAAGAGCCAAAGTTTACTTCTTCTGTCTTTACGCGAAATCCAACTCTTGCGTTTAGATTTATCTCCTCTTTTGACCAAAAAACTATAGTTATTGTATGTCCGCTATCACTTTTTACATATAGCCGTTTATATGCTCTACCATCTTTTGCAACTAAAGGTATTATATTGGCAATTTCACCTCGCACAGTTGCCCAAGAGTGCGACTTAAACTCTCTAAAATCGATATAATTTAAGATGATATTACATATAAAAACAAAAAGGAGAATAAGCCCAACAAATACTATCTCTATTTTTCTTTGAAATAGCGATAGATACGGCTTCATACTAAAGTTGTGGCAAACTTACATCTGAAATAACAAAGCTACTCTCTTTTTGATAAGCAATCTCACTCACAGAAGACTCTTTATCCACAAATTTTGTATATTTTTTATGAAACAACAGCTTAGCTACTCCCAAAGGTCCATTTCTGTTTTTTCCAACTATTATCTCCGCCTCTTCAACCTCTTTTTCTTGAAAAGTACTTTTGTATTTTTCATCTTTTTTCTCCTTTTCTCTCTCATCGCGTTGCTTATAGACATCATCACGGTAAACAAAAAGTATCATATCTGCATCTTGTTCAATAGCTCCAGACTCTCTAATATCACTAAGCGTTGGTCTTTTGTCGCTTCTACTCTCCAAAGAACGATTAAGCTGAGATAGTGCGATGATAGGTATAGATAGTTCACGCGCAAGTAACTTTAGCCCTCTACTGATATCACTAACTTCTAAATGTCTATCTTTGCTTGTAACACTTGTCATAAGCTGTAGATAGTCCACTATGCAAAGTGCGATTTCATTCTGTTTTGTCTTTAGTTTTCTTAGTCTTGAGCGAAGTTGATTGATATCTACATTTCCTTGGTCATCGATATATAGGTTTGATTTTGACATAACTTCAGCCGCATCACTAAGCCTTGTCCACTCATCATCATCCATATTTCCAACTTTTAATTTTTGCAAAGGGATAGAGGTTTTTGCGCTAAGCATTCTAAGCATAAGCTGTTCTGCTGGCATTTCAAGTGAAAAAATTGCAACTCCTTGGTTGTTATCCAAAGCAGTTTGTGCCAAATTTAGACAAAATGCAGTCTTGCCCATAGATGGTC
>JAIRQK010000060.1 GCA_031256525.1 Campylobacteraceae bacterium | reverse complement strand
TTCATTAATTTCTTTTTTCTCAATACTATCTCTAAAACGAAATTCAAGATTAGGAAAATCTTTTTTCAAGGTTTCAAAAACAATCTTTGAAAAACTATTTACAGATTTATCGTGTAATTGAGCATCCTCGCCAAATATTTCCTTTGGTCGTTGTCCTCTTATTTTTTCTACTCTTAATCTGTCCGTTTGATTTTTCTTCATTTATTTATAACCTTTTTTTTTTTTTTTAAAATTCTAAAATACGGACATTTTCCATTGATTGATAAATCTTTGTCATCATTGCCTTTACGAAATTTTATTATCTCAAATTGTGAAGGATTAAACTTATGTAAAAATGTAATTGGAACACCCATAACGCCATTGTAGTCCATCGGTATATCTTTGGTTTTATTTACATTAATAGCATTGTAATTATCAAATTTAGGATATTCGCTTTCGTTTCCGCAATACGTTTTAGAAAGAATAATGTCTTCGTGTCGTTTAGATGTGTCTAAATTTGTTAGCCACAAACAATTGTTTGTTGAAATTATTCTATTCCCAAAACTATCAATATGTGTTTCTGTTCCATATAGTTTGTATTTGTCGGGAACGATAAAACCTGAAATGCCTCTGCCCATATTTATGCCTAACCAAGCCTTGTTTTCTTTGATTAGTTTAAATATTTCTTTGTATGTTATTGCATTAATATTTCCAATTATTAAAAATTCTTTTTCGTATTTTACTAATTGTTCTACATATTCTCTGAATAACGAAAACGGTGGATTTGTTACCACAATATCGGATTGTTTCAAAAGTTCAATACACTCTCTGCTACGAAAATCGCCATCTCCTTTAAGGCGAGTTAGGTAATTTTTATTACTGCCGAGCAACAACTCTACATCAGTCAAATCTACCGCACCGTCATTGTTTATATTTGGGATTTCGGTAATTTCTATTTTGTGCGGTACTCTTGTTGTCTTGTTTTCTTCGCTTTCATCGTCAAACAAAGAAAGTAGTGTATTAGCAATTGGCGACCCAATATAACAAGTCGCAATGAGTTTTTTTAGCCCTAAAAGATTAAAATTCAGTGCAAAATATTTAAAAAAGTTGCTTTCGTAGGGGTCATCACAATTGCAATAGACCACTTTGTTTTTAAAGTGTCCTTTGTAAGACCTCAATTCTCGCTCAATATCGGATAATTGAGTGTAAAACTCGTCTTTCTTGGCATCTTTTGCTTTGTGCAAATCTTTATTTTTTGAAACTTGTGCCATAATTTATTACCCTTTTTATAAAATGCAAAGATACAACTTTTTTTCAATTATTTCATTTGTATTTTTTTGCACTTTCCGCCGTCGCTGTGTCTCCCACGCATTGCACACAATGTCCCAGTGGCTTAATGCATCGTTTTCTTTGTCATTTAGACGAGCAACATATTTGCGAAAACAATTATCATAATTATACATGCCTTGTTATTCCCCCCATTTAATTTTACTATCTATCTGCATTATTTAAACATTTTTCATCAAATATTCACTAACGACTTTCCAATTTGGAAATTTTTCACTTCCAAACTCTATCAATTCTCCACTAAACTCACCAGCACCATTTTTCTTTCTATCATCAACTAAAAAGTCGCCTTTGTTTAAATCTTTACGGTGAGAGATGATAAGACGTTTGTAAAAAACATTATCTTTATCATATCCAAAATACTTTTTGACCCACATAGCTTTATCTGACCACGCAGAGTCGTTATTCCAAGGTGCGGTTGATAGTATGTACATATCAAAATAAGGAGATAATTTTTTAACACAATCAATAGCATCAGGCATAGGTTTCATAAGTGAAAAAAGATTTGGGACATCATCAAGATGACCTTCATACTCTTTTTTTGTTTTTTCGTCTAATTTCAAAATTCCAGACTCAAAGTCAACAAGAACATTATCCATATCAATATATAAAATTTTTTTACCCATATTCGTTATCCTTAAAAATATTCAGCTTCTAAAATGTTTTCACCGGCTTTTAAAAGCACATCTACACCTTTTTGCAGCTCATCTACACTGAAAATAAATATACCACTGTCACTTTCATAGAAGCTATATGCATATAGTATATTGATGTTATTTTGACTTAAAGCGGAAACTATGCGATTGAAACTTCCAACTTCATCTTTAATTTTAACCGCTATAACATTGGCTAATCTTACACTAAGTCCAGCACTTTCAAGTACAGCTTTTGCTTTTTGGGGATTGTCTACTATGGCACGGACAAGCCCAAAATCCGTTGATTCTACTAAAATAACAGATTTTATATTTACATTTTTATCACTTAAAATCTTTGTAAAAGATGCGAGTTCCCCCGGCTTATTTTCTAAAAATACTGTCAATTGTTGTACAAAATATTTCATTTTAAACTCCTTTTATCAATTACTCTAACCGCTTTGCCTTGTGAGCGTTCTATAGTTCTTGGTTCAACAAGTTTAATGCTTGAATGTATGAAAAGACTATTTAGTAGCTCAGCTTGGATTTTCTTCTGTAGTTGTTCCAAAGCACCTATGCTATCCATTGGCATATCTTCGGTAACTTCGACCATAACCTCAAGTTTATCAAGATACCCTTTTTTTTCAACGATAATTTGATAATTAAGCGTAATCTCTTTTATGTTTGAAAGTGCATGTTCAACTTGCGATGGAAACACATTAACACCATTTACAATAAGCATATCATCAACTCTACCCATAATGTTTTTCATCTTAATTTGCGTTCTACCACAATCACATAGTTCAGCATTTAAAATAGTAACATCACCGGTTCTGTATCTTATGATTGGTAAAGCCTCTTTTGTTAAAGATGTTATAACAAGCTCACCTTTTTCACCATAAGGCAGAGGTTTTAATGTTTCAGGGTCTATAATTTCTGGATAAAAATGGTCTTCAAATATATGCAAATCATTACTATGTTTACAACTTCCAGCAACTCCCGGACCTATTATTTCAGAGAGTCCATATATATCGTGATAACTAATGCCCCATCTTTTAGCAAGTTCATCTTTTAAGCCTCTGCTTGTAGGTTCTGCTCCAAAAATTCCACATTTGAGTTTAAAATCCCTATTTATATCATAACCCTCTTGTTCAGCTGTTTCCAATATATGCATAGCAAATGTTGGTGTACAAGCTAAAGCCGTTGCACCAAAATCTTTCATAAGCATAGCTTGTCTTGAGGTAAATCCTCCAGAACTTGGCACTACTGTAGCTCCAACAAGCGTAGCTCCATCATGAAGCCCAAGACCACCTGTAAAAAGCCCATATCCATAAGCTATATGAACTATATCATTATTTGTAACACCACCCATAGTAAGCACTCTAGCAATGCCTTCAGCCCACACATTTATATCGTTTTTGGTATATCCAACGACTGTTGGCTTACCTGTTGTGCCACTTGAAGAGTGAATACGCACAAGTTGCGAATTTGGAACAGCAAAAAGACCAAAAGGATAGCTATCTCTCAAATCTTGTTTTTTTGTAAATGGAAGTTTGCTGATGTCATCTATTGATTTGATATCCTCAGGCTTTAACCCAATTTCATCAAACTTTTTTTTGTAAAGTGGTACATTTGCATAAACTTTTGACACTGTCTCTATCAATCTTGAGGTTTGAATTTGCCTCAATTTCTCTCTTGGCAGCGACTCTTCTATTGACCAGATCATTTAATCTCCTTATTTGCATCATCTATTGCTTTGTGTAAAACAGCGATATTCTCATCTGCCACACTCTTATTCATAACTCTTATAGCCTCTTCAATTTCATTTTGAGAAAATGGAAAATTTTCTATTTTTGCTAAAACAACCCCCAGCATATACACATTCAATGCTTGTATTGGCAGTTCTCTGTTTTTTGCTTTTTCAAAAACATCAATTTTTATGGTTTTATATTTTAAATTTGGAAAATTTTTATCTGCATTGATAGCAATTTCACCCATATCTTGTCGCAAAAACTGAATATTTCTAAGTCCTTCATTAGCTTCAAGTGCAATTAATAGGTCAGCTTGTCCTTTATCGATTGAAGGGGCAAAAAAATCACCTATTTTTACATAGCATGAAACAGAGCCTCCTCGTTGACTCATACCGTGATTTTCAGTTCCAATAAATTTTAGATTTTTTAAATTTGACGCAATGCTTAAAACCTTAACTAAAAAAACAACTCCTTGCCCACCAAATCCAGAAATTACGACTTGATATTTCATGATTCACCTCTTTTCACTTCTTCAAAAGCATTTGTTGGACAAAGTCCGTCAATACATGCACTGCAACCAACACACAAAAATGGGTCAATATCGACTTTATTGTTTTCATTATAGAAGAATGCTGGACAACTATATTCTGTCATACAAACATTACAAGTTGTGCATTTATCTTGATTTACTTGTGAGTAAATTTTTGGCAAAAATTCAGTTGAGCGAGTTTTATCAAGAATACAAAACTCTTTAAATACTGCAACAATAGGCGATGTACTCTCTTCATATGTTTTTTTGAGTTTTTTTGTAAATGCGATAGTCTCTTTTATATTTGGAGTATAAACATACTCAATACACTCTACACCACAACCTTCAACTATTTTTTTGATATTAATCTTACTTGGATTTAATACTTCCGGAGTCGTTTGTCTTCCTGTCATCGCAGTTGTTGAATTATCCATAATAATTAAAATAAATCTATGATTTTGTGCAACTGCATTTACCAAAGGTGCAATTCCGCTATGTAAAAATGTACTATCACCCAAAGTAGCAACCGTTATTTTTTCTGGATGAGCGATACTGTAGCCACTTGCCATAGATATACTTGCTCCCATACAAAGATAGGAATCAATTGCTTTTTGATTAAGACCCAATGTATAACAGCCAATATCTGAAGAGAAAATTGAACTTTTATCACGAAATGTTTTTTTAATAGCATAAAACAGATTGCGATGTGGACAGCCCGGACAGAGATTTGGTTGTCTTGGTGGTAGTTTTTCCTCATAAGGTCTATTGTCGTATCTATTTTTCTCTTTGAAAACGCTAAGTTTTATAAAAGTATTTAAAACTTTTTCTTTAGTAAACTCATCTATTTTATGTACATCATCAGTTAATTTTCCGTGAATTTTTGGACTACTTAACTGCTCTTCAATACACGGGTAAGTCTCCTCAAATATGATAACTTTTTCATAGTTTTTAAAAAGTTTTTCAATCTTTTGTTTTGGAAGAGGGTAAGGCATATCTATTTTTAGGATATCTACATCTAAGTTAAGTTCACCAACACACTCTTTTACATAACCATCAGCAACACCACTTGTAATTGCTAAGATTTTTCTATTTTTTAGCTCTTTTAGTTTTGGTTTTATGTAGTTTTCATAGTTATAATTTTCAAGTTCAACAACTCTTTTTAGTTGTTCTACGCCTTGAGGATATCTTGTTGCACGCGGTACAGCAGCCCATCTTGTAGCATTTTTTTGAAAATTTGCACTTTGTGGGGTAAATTCATGATTTTGAGTAACCTCACAAATCTCTCTTGCGTGGCAAACTCTCATAACAGGACGAAGCATTACTATTGTTTCAAATAATTTTGATAGCTTTATCGCCTCTTTTGTCATATCATAAGCCTCTTGAGGAGTCGAAGGGTCAAAAACTGGAATCCTTGCAAATTTT
>JAIRQK010000005.1 GCA_031256525.1 Campylobacteraceae bacterium | reverse complement strand
GCAGTAACCAAACAAAACCCAAGTGCTCCGTTATTAAAGGCAATTTTTGCCTCTTCTATAACTTTTTCGACCGATTTCTCTTGAAAAGTTTCGATATCAATCTTATATTTTGCACTTTGAGTACAATACTTGCAGTCCTCTTTACACGCTCCACTACTGACATTACATATCGAACATAAAAATATATCTTGCATAAACTACAACATACCTTTCTTTTTAAATATAAATATCGGAGCAATAACAGAAAGAATCATTAAAATAATAGCAAATACATATCCGTACTTCCAATGAAGTTCTGGCATAATATCAAAATTCATTCCATAAATACTTGCAATCAATGTTGGTGGCAGAAATATAACATTAACTATCGTAAAAATTTTAATTGCTTTATTTTGGTCAATTGAGAGAATACCTAAAAATATACTTTGTAGATAATCAAGCCTTTCAAAGTTAAAATCAGTATGTTCAATGAGTGAGCGAACATCTTTTAGCATGATAACTATCTCTGTTTTAAGCTCTTCTGGAAACTTTGGTGATTTCAAAATTGAGGTTAAAATCCTCTGCTTATCAGTAACATTCTCACGAATTCTCATATTCAAATCTTCAAACGCAGAAATTTTCTCCAATAACTCTTCATTTTCGCTTGTATGTTCAGTAAAAACTTGCTTTCTAATTTTATTTATATCTTTACAAAGACCTTCGATTGTATCGGCATCTGCGTCAATTCTTATATCTATTAATTTAGAAAATATATCATAACCACTATGTAGCTCTTTGTATGACAAAAAGAGTTTATTTGTAAACTCATCAAAACTTTTCAGAGCCTTATATCTTATAGATATCAAAAGATTATCCTGCAATACAAACGAAACTGTTTCATTGTATGGGTTTTGATCATTATTTACTAAGAAATAGCTATTTATTTCAACTCTCCTATCCTCTTCCCAATATCTTGAACTTATCTCAATCTCTTCGCTTTCAGCTTTCGTTGGAAACTCAAGATCAAATAGTCGCTCAACCGCTTTAACTTCCACAAGCGTCGGCGTAAGAAGATCTATCCATATAACATCGTGCAATCTTGGGTGTTCATTTAACTCTTCTATATCACTAATAACCTGCAGATTTCTTCCATCTTTCATATAAAATCTAATCATTTTTAGACCTCCTTCCAATCAATTCGTGATGATAGCATACTCTTTTTTTTAATTACTTGAAAATTCATTTTTTATTCCTGTTGATATAAATAAAATCACTACTCCAATAAATGAAGAGCTTACCAATATTAAAGCTATAGGAAATAGAGTCTCATCATTTAAATGACTTGATAAAAAACCACTAAACGACCCAACACCATATTGAAGTGAACCGATAACTGCGTTTGCCGATGCACTAATTTGCGGAAACTTATCAAGTATAAGCGAAACCGCATTTCCAAATATAAAACCTTGCGTACTAACATACAGAGCAAGTATCGGTGCAAACAGATAAATATTCGTTGTTTTGTTAATAAGCAACAAAATAATACCAAGAAATAGTTGCGATAACATTCCAAACTTTAAAAGTTTGAGTGGCGACCTAAATTTAACAAATCTTAGATTTATTTTCACTGCAATAAGCATCATTGTAATATTTAAAGAAAAACATAAAACAAACCAAAACGATGAGAGTTTAAAATGGTTTGTATAGATAAATGAAGATGATGTTATAACGCAATAAAGCCCAGAACTGCTAATAACTAACGCCAAAATCATCAACATTGGTTTTTTGTTTGTTAGTACATTTATATAGTTTTTTATGGGCGTTATCCTGCTTTTATTTTGTTTTTTAATATTTTTAAAATATTTTTTGTAAAAAAATAGAACACCTATCGAGTACAACAACAAAACAACAAATATAACTCTATAATTATCAAATATCGACATTATCCCAAGTCCAAATGCAGGAGCTAAAAGCGGTGCCAATATGGTAATTGAGCCGATTAATGAAAAAATTCTTGCACTATCTTTTCCGCTGAACATATCTCTAACGGTTGCTGCAATATTAACAGCTGCGATTCCACCGCCAAATGCTTGAACAAATCTTGCAAACCAAAGCATTTTTATATCGGTCGTAAATATAATAAAAAGATTTGTTAGGCAAAATATCAAAAGTCCTACAATAATCATAGGATATCTTCCATACGCATCTGAAATCGGTCCGCCAAAAAGTTGCCCAAAAGCAAGTCCTAAAAAATATACACTTATGCTAATTGATAATCTTGCATTTGTTTCGTTAAATATCGCCTCCATACTATTGAGTGCGGGTAGATACATATCAATTGCTAATGGAGTAAGGGCTGATAGTGCGGCTAAAATAAGTACTAACTGCTTTTCAGTTAGCGTTGTTTTGCTATTCATTCTATATCTTCTATGAAATTATTCTCTATTTTTTTAAAGGTTATCTTTTATTTAGCCTATTGTACACAAATGAGTTAAACAAAAATAAAATAACCGATAATTGTACCACAATCAACATATAGTGAATATAATAAATCTGCAAAACTTTATCTTCTATTCCAAAATTTTTTACCAACTTATAAAATACAAAAGCAAACAAAAGTCCGACCAAATAGCCAATCTGCTTTAATGAATCCGAAATTGTGAAAAGTTTTATATGTTTTAAAATAATTGTTTCAACTCTGACAACATAGCTTCCAAATAAAAATGTAATTTGATAACACATATATATTATAAGTGCCGAGAGTAGCGATTTTTGTAAGACCAAAAAGACCAAAACTAAAAATAGTGTTACTATTTCAGTCAATAATAACACTATAAAAAATATCTCTTTATTTATCAGTTTTTTATAAAAATAGGCAACTATGAGCATACCAACTGCTAAAACAATTCCGCCGATAGAGTAAACTATCGGCGGAATTGGCTCATAGATTGTAAATATAGTCCCAGCAGAAAGCCCAAAAAATAGCGAATTTAAAAACTTATATATAAAATATCTTTTAAAAACTATTTGCATTAAAATCCAGCCCTTACTCCAAAATAAAAACTTCTTCCATAAGTTCCATATCCATCATATTCTTGATAATATTTATCAAACAAGTTATCTATTTTTAGATAAAAATCTATATTTTTATCACTCTTATAATTAATTATATAATCGCTCAAAAAATATCTGCCTGTTTGAACATCGTTTATATCGTATCTCTCTCCAATATAACTTGTTCTTAGATTCATATTTACATTGTTATTTACAAACCATAAAAGTGAGGTGTCAATTTTGTTTTTAGGTCGCCTTATTATATAGTTACCACTGCTATCTTTTGCGTTTAGGTAAGTATATGTAACTTCTGCTAAAAGCTCTTCAAACAAATCGGCTCTTGCACTAACTTCAACACCTTTAAATTTGCTTTTTCCATTAAGGTTGTAGTAGTAGTCATTTGGCCACCACCCGCCATATTCGATTGCATCTTTTACATTTACATCAAAATATGTAATATCAAAATTTTGATTTCCCAAAGTTATCTCGTAACCGTCTGTCTTTTCTGCATCTAAATTTTCTGTATCTCCATAAGTTTGCTGATAAAGCGTTGGTGTTTTATATCCTGTTTTATATGAAGCTAAAACATACATATCATTGTAAAAATTGTATCTCAGCCCTATTTTTCCAGTTAATTTATCATCAAATCTATTATAATTATCATATCTTAAACTCTGCGAAAATATAATATCTCCAAACTCATTTGAATTAGACAAAAACAGATACTTATTATCTTGCCAATCATACGGGAGTACTACTCCAGCTGAACGTTTTACTTCATCTTTTAGATATCCAGCTCCGAAAACTAATTTATCACTATTTATATAATTAAACTCATCACTTGCGTAAATTTCATACACTTTTCCAGCATAACCACCATAAAATGAGCGTTTAAATGCACTATGATTTGCTTTTATATTTATCCTATTTTTCTCATATTCGCCAATGTAACCCAAAGAGTAAAAATTTGTTCTTATGGTATTAAAATATTCACCCCACGAGCCATAATCTTCCTCATCAACTCCAGCTCCACCGTCAAAGTGGGTTTTGCTTTTATTGTTTCTTATAAAAAATTCCAACCTATCCTTATCTGTTATATTAACTCCACTTTTTACTTGTAAAGTCGCACTTTCAAAACCATCTCTCTCCCAACCTAAATCTTCAGCCCTTATTCCATATTCGTTTGAATTTTTAGTTGGTGCTGCGGCTGAAATTCCTTTAGTTTTTAGATAACCTCCATTAAAGGTTATGTCAAATATATTGTTTGCATAGCCAAATCCACCGCTATATTTTTGCCAACTATTTGAACCAAACTCTATATTTGAGTTAGCACTAACTCCTTTTTTTGCCTTTTTTGTTATGACATTTACCACTCCAGCATCAGCGTCAGCTCCCCAAATACCGCTTTGAGCACCTTTGACTATCTCAATTTTCTCAATATCATATATATCGATTAGCT
>JAIRQK010000125.1 GCA_031256525.1 Campylobacteraceae bacterium | reverse complement strand
CAAAGATTAAAGGTATAGGAGCTTCAAAAGCAAATGCTATCGTTGAATATAGAGAAACAAATGGTAAGTTTAAAAGTGTTGATGAACTTTCAAATGTTAAAGGCGTAGGTCCTAAACTCTTAGAAACTTTAAAGAAAGAGATTAAGATTGTTAAATAGTTTTTGATTTCGTGCAGTTGTACTATAACAAATAGTATATCTGTACGAAACCAGGATAAAAACTTAAGCTACATTTGACTGCTTGTTTGCATAATAGCCCTTTGTATCTTCGCGTCTAACTCCTCTATCCACTCATTATATGGTGATAAGATTTTTTTGCCATCATATTTTAAATTTTTACTACTGTTATGTATGATTTCATAACTATCCTGTGTGTATGTTATATCCACGCTAACAGAGTACTGCTCGATATAATAATCGCCCATCAAATGCCCATCTCTCACCTTATAAAGTCTCCAGCCAGCCTCAGTTGCCGCTTTATAAATAGAGCGTTCAATTTGTTGAATTGATAAATTGTTCGCCATCTCTTGAATGTCGGTATTTGTCATTTTTACAGGTGTTTTTGAGACACATCCAACAAAAATGAGTGATAAAAATAGCACTAAACTCGCGTATAAAATTTTATTCATTTGAGTCCTTTTTTTAAAATTTCAGTTAGATATTAACATAAAAGAAGTTATAAATAGAAGAAAATAGCAAATTTAAGAAAGATTTTAATATACTAAATAACGTTTTTGGTAGATATTTATCAAGGAGAGATAGTGAAAAAGATTTCATCCAAAGATATAACAGACATTGTTGCGAAGCTCTGCATAGAAGCATGTTGCAATGTTACGCCTGATATGTATAGAGCTTTTCAAAAAGCCAAATCTACTGAAGAGTTGCCACTTGGCAAAGATATTTTAGGGAAACTCATTTTAAACGCGGATATTGCGAAAGAGGAGCGGATACCAATTTGTCAAGATACCGGAATGGCTGTTGTTTTTGTTGAAATTGGTCAAAATATACAAATTGAGGGCAAATATATAGAAGATGCGATAAATGAGGGAATATCTCGTGGTTATATTGACGGATATCTCAGAAAATCTATCGTAGCTGAGCCAATTTTTAACAGAATAAACACAAAGAACAACACACCAGCCGTTATTCACACAAGAGTTATTCCCGGGGATAGTCTAAAAATAAAAGTTTGCCCAAAAGGCTTTGGAAGTGAAAACAAAAGTGTTCTAAAAATGTTAGTCCCAGCTGATGGTTTAGAGGGTGTAAAAAAACTGTTTTTAGAAGCTGTTAAGTTAGCAGGACCAAATGCATGTCCTCCGATGGTTATTGGAGTTGGTATCGGTGGGACTATGGAAAAAGCTGCACTTTTAGCTAAAAAAGCTGCTGTTCGCTCAGTTAACTCATCAAATGAACACCTAGACTATAAAAAGCTCGAAGAGGATTTGTTAAAACTTGCGAACGAAACAGGCATTGGTCCTCAAGGACTTGGTGGAACAACAACGGCATTAAAAGTAAATATTGAATGGTATCCAACTCATATTGCAGGATTACCAGTTGCAATCAATATAAATTGTCATGCAGCAAGACACGCTGAAGCAACTCTTTAAAAAAAGGAAAAATATGTCAAATACGATAAAAATTCAAGCACCTTTCACAAAAGATATTGCAAAAAAACTAAAAGCTGGGGATAATATTTTGATTTCAGGAACTATCATAGCTGCACGCGACGCTGCACATAAGGCTCTAAGTGAAGCTCTTGCTCGTGGTGAAAAGCTACCCATTGAACTTCAAAATGAGACTATATACTATTTAGGTCCATCTCCTGCAAAGCCGGGCGAAGTTATAGGAGCAGCTGGACCAACAACAAGTGGCAGAATGGACAAATATACTCCAGCAATTCTTGATTTGGGAGTGGTGTGTATGATAGGAAAAGGGTATCGCTCAAAAGAGGTAATTGACTCCATTGTCAAAAACGGGGCTGTTTATATGGTAGCAATTGGTGGAGCTGGAGCGTTAATCTCAAAATCAATAAAAAAATATGAGATTTTAGCCTATCCAGAGCTTGGACCAGAAGCTATTGCAAGATTGACAGTTGAAGAATTCCCGGCTATCGTTGCGATTGACTCTTTGGGCAATAACTTTTACGAAATAGGACAAAAGCCTTACGCAAAAGTTTAAGTTTACACAAAAAATGCAACACTATCTACGCTAAAATTGTAAAATTTTAAAAAATGTGTTACTTTTTATAACACTATCTTAGTATGTTTCCAATATATATATATATATATTCGCATTGAATTCATAAATATTTTATGTTATACTACACAATATTATTTTCCAAAGGAGTAAAAATGAAAAAATCATTCATTTTTGGGTTATTAACAGCGTTGGTAGTATCAACTACTATTTTTACAGGTTGTGAGAAAAAAGAAGGTACAACTGAAGAGAAGGTTGAAAAGGCAAAAGTAGTAGATGAGGCAACAATAGAAAAATGCGGAGAAGAAGTAGAAATGAGCTTAAGTACGTGGGGCGACTATAGAGATGCGTCAAAAAAATGTATTAAAATTTTTGAAGAGCTTGAAAAAAGATAGTAGTTCGGAAGGACTTATGCGACTTAATTTTTAAAAATATTTTAAGTAGCAACTAAAAAAAATGGTTTTCTGAAATTAAAATAGCATTATAACAGAGCAATAATGCTATTTTATTTAATAAATATCTATACCTTTTTTCTATCTTTTATTGCTTTTGAAAGGGAGAGTACATCGATATTTTCCAGCGATACTCCAGTTGGAACACCTTGAGCTATCTTTGTAAAAATTACATTAAACTCTTTTAACTTATCTTCTATATACATCATCATCGCATCACTTGCTAAACACGGGGAAAAAGCAAAAATTATCTCTTCAATTTGAGTCTCTTTTATGATATTTTTCAATTTTAAAATACTCTCCTCTTCCAAAGAGTTTAAAACAAAATATCTTCCCTCAAAAAGTCTATTTTCCTCTAAAATAAATATATCTTTTGCACTATCAACTATGCAAAGTTGCCCATTTTGCCTCTCATCATCAAGACAGATATCGCAAAGTTCATGCTCGCTTATACTGCCACAATATTCGCATTTTCTCACATCTCTTACGGCACACTCTATGGCATTTGCAAGTTTTACTGCACAAAAAGTATCGTTAAGAACAAGATGATATGCAAATCTTAGTGCGGATTTTTTGCCAACAGTTGGTAAAGAGCTAAAAGCATCAATTAAGTTGTTAAATTTTTCTAATTTCATCACTCTATTTTATTGTTAAACTACTTATATCAACATAAAAACATTTGTCCAAACACGACTTGTTTTAACTCTTTTTAGTTATCTTCTATGTTTTAATTATATCAAAAACAAAAATGTATTGTAGCTTTCGTGTTTAGCTAACTCTTTATCCTAACAACTTATATCCAATTCCTCTTACTGAATGGATATATTTAGGACTTCTCGAATTATCTCTAATTTTACGCCTGAGCCTTCCGATAATTACATCTAAACTTTTGCTCTCTTTGTTTCTTAAAAATTTGCAGTTGTAGACTATCTGCTCTCTTGTAACTGAAAATCCATGTTGAGCAATCAGATAAGACAATACTCCATATTCAGCCAAAGTTAATGTTAAAGGCTTATCATCAAAGGATATTTGATGTCTTCTATCATCAACCTTAAACCTTGTAGTAGCTTCATCAGCTTTAAATCTCATAATAGCAATATCATCTACTTTAGTATTGATAACGGCACTTGCCTCACTCATCTCTTTGCTAATTTTTTTGTGTCTTCTAACCAAACTCACGATTCTTGCGTACATCTCTTTTGGATCGTACGGTTTTACGAGATAGTCATCAGCACCCATTTGGAGTCCAATAACTTTATCAGTTATATCTCCTCTGCCTGAAGATATCATTATAGGAGTACTGTATTGTTCAGAAATCTCTTTACAAATTTCCAATCCATCAACCCCCGGCAGTGTCAAATCTAAAATAAGCAGATCATAACTCCTTATTCCAGTGCTTAGCCCCAAATATGGATTTTCATAGTTTGTTACCTTAATGTTGTATTCTGCTAAATACTCACCAAGTAATTGGGCAAACTCCTTATCATCCTCAATCATTAACACATTAATCAAAATATACCCCCCCCTCAGAATCTTAAGCAAAGGCAAAAACCTCTGCTTAAAAAACCAAATCAATGCAATTTAATGATTATAAAACAAATTACTTTAAATTACAAGTTTTACGCACCTATTTATTGATTTTCTTTTCAAAAAATAGAGCTTGTTGCTCTTTTGTTAAAAGATTGTAAAGTTTTTCTATATAATTTGCTTCAATTTCTACCTTTTTGTTATAAAACTCTTTTGAATTTTTTATATACTCATTTTTATCAAATTTACCATTTGA
>JAIRQK010000118.1 GCA_031256525.1 Campylobacteraceae bacterium | reverse complement strand
TTAAAATTTGCCACTAAGAAAAAGTGATTGAAAAAAACTAAAAATGCAAAATGGTGGTGAAAAATTAAAATAATGAGAGATTTTAGAAAATAAAAAAAAAAAAAAATACGACAAAGTGCATACTAATATTTTTTACAGGTGCTTTTGTAGGATATCTTTATGAGGTAATATTTTACTGCTTTACAGACAATGCTTTTATAAATAGAGGCGTTCTTTACGGACCTTGGTTGCCAATTTATGGTGTCGGAGCAATTGTGCTACTTTTTCTAAAACCACTCAAAAAAAATCCACTATTTTTATTCTCAACAATGATGTTAATAACTGGGATAATAGAGTACATAGCCGGATACATATTATTAAATTTCTTTGATATGAGGCTGTGGGATTATAGAGAACTATTTTTAAATATAGACGGATTTATCTGCTTAAGAAGTCTTCTCACTTTTGCAATTGGCGGTGTGATTTTGATATATTTAGTTGAACCGATAATCGAAAAAGTTGTTGCAAAACAGAGCAAAACACTAAATATTACCATCATTGCACTGATTTTTTTGTTTATTGTAGATACTACTTTGAGTATTTTATTTAGAACGCCACATAGTTGATATTTGTGTATAAAATTTACAAATATTTATATCTTTTTCTTGCATAAAAAATTAAAGCGACACTAAGTATAAATGCTATAGCCTCAGCTATTGGAACAGCAAACCAAATGCCTTTTAGTCCAAAAAACTTTGGTAAAATTATTATCATTGGCACGACCAAAATAAATGACCTTATGGAAGATATAATCGCTGCGATTTTGCCATTTGAATAAGCCGTAAACATAGCTGCTGTAAAAATATTTATTCCTGCAAAAAAATACTTAAATGCATAGATTAAAAATCCAGTAAGTGCCAATTCGTAAAACTCTATATCGTTGTTGCTAAATATTTTTATGATAAATGGAGCCAAAGTTAATGAGCATAAAACCATAAAAACTGAGAGACTTAAAATAAAAATGACACACATTTTAAATACTCTTTTAAGTCTATCGTGATTTTTTGCCCCGAAATTATACGCAAAAATAGGCACAACACCAATTGAATAACCAAAGAAAATAGAGTTAAACGCATATTCGATATAGAGTATAACCGTTATAGCTGCAACTCCGATTTCACCAACTAAATCAATCATTGTATGATTAAAAACAAAAGCTATACAACCAACCGCCATAATTCCAACCATTTCAGCAAGTCCATTGAAACAACTTCGCCAAATTGTTTTAAAATTCCATTTAGGCATAACAAAATAGAGTTCTGATTTTTTGGAAGCGAAAAAAACAATACCAACAATAGCAGGAATTAAACTACTACAAATTGAAGCAAGTGCGGCTCCACTTATTCCCATATTGAGCCAAACGATATAGACATAATCCAAAATTATATGAAAAAGTCCAGCTCCAACTATAGAATAAAGTCCAAGTTTTGGGCGTCCTGCAACTATGAAAAAACTTTGAAACAAAAACTGTGATAAAAATATAGGAAGTCCAAAAAGTATTATCAAAAAATAGCTTTTTGCATATCCAAAAAGTGTAGGAGTTGCTCCCAAAAACAGAAGTATCTCATCAACAAAAATATAACCGACAACTATCTCAAAAAGTGAAAGTCCGACTAAAAAAACTCCAAGCAGTGTAAAATCACATCTTGCTTCATCAACCCTATTTTCTCCAAGTTTTTTTGAAATTAAAGCACTTCCGCCAATCCCGATCATCGTTCCAAGTCCCATAAAAAATAGAAGCATTGGAATAATAATATTAATTGATGATAACGCCTCTTTGCCAACAAAATTTGCAACAAAAAGTCCGTCAATAACCGAGTAAGTAGACTCAAAAAGAACCATCATCATACTTGGAAGTGCAAATAGAAATAGTGTTTTTGGATCGAAGTCTTTAGATATATCGCTTTTTTTCATAAATTCACCACATTATATAAGAGTCGCATTATATCAAAATATATAAATAAAAGTCATCTTGTGAAGAAATAGTGGCAAAAACAAGAGAGCCTAAACTCTCTTGTGCCATATAATGCAAAAAAGGTATGATGCGATTTTAATTAAGTGTGATAACAAAAATGCAACAAGAAATGCTATTGCCAAAAATAGTTTTAATTATTCCATACTCCATTTCCAAAATAGTAGTCTATAACTCTTTCATCAATGTTTTGGGAGAAAAGAAATAATGGAAATAGTAAAAGTAATATTATCTTTTTCACAAGTTATCCTTTAAAAAACTATTATAGGGTCAATATCAAATTCGCAGGATTCTTTAACATTAGGGTAGCCTTCGAGTATACGACCACTTAGTGAAGCATTGAATTTATAGTATGCTTTTATTCTATCTCTATTATTAAATATAGCATCATTTAGGGCTGGGTCTATTACCTCATTTTCACTAATAAAAAGCAGTGCATCTCTAGAGCTTGTAATATTATTTGCAGATAGATACTCATTATAATAGTAAAATAAACAACTATTCATTTTTTCTGTTA
>JAIRQK010000114.1 GCA_031256525.1 Campylobacteraceae bacterium | reverse complement strand
AATAGTTCCATAATTGTTTTCCTTAACTTTCATTAATTGATGAAACACAATTTTAACAAATAATAGATTAATAGTTTTAATGACTGTCTACAATTTAAATTTTACTGAAATTAAGATTTGTATAATTTTTATTTTAGTATAATCCGTGTCTTTGATTTTATAATGAAGGCATTAAAAAATGGCAAATCACAAGTCAGCTGAAAAACGCGCTAGACAAACGATAGTAAAAACTGAAAGAAATAGATTTTACAAAACTCGTATTAAAAACCTTACAAAAGCTGTTATAGCAGCTGTTGATGCGAAAGATAAAGATGCGGCTACTAACGCATTCAAATCTGCAAACAAAAATATCCACTCTTATGTAAGCAAAGGTGTTATAAACAAAAATACAGCTGCAAGAAAAGTTGGAAGATTAGCAAGGCTTTTAAATTCGTTAAACTCTGCCGCTTAAATATTTTTAAGCGGTATTCTCTCCTTTTAAATCAAAATGTTAAAAGACAAGTTACTCCCATTTATAAATAGATACGATGAAATTTCATCACTTCTAAGCAGTCCTAACATATCGTCAGATATTAAAAAAATGACAGAACTTTCAAAAGAGCAGTCAAGCTTAGAGGATATCTACAACAAATCAAAAGAGTACATTACTACATGTAGCAATATTGATGAGAATAAAGAGCTTTTAGATGATGCCGATCTTGGGGATCTAGCAAAAGAAGAGTTAAAAACATTAGAACCAAAAAAAAATAGCTTGGAAGAGGAGATAAAAATTCTTCTTCTTCCAAAAGATCCAAATGATGATAGAAACATATACCTCGAAATTAGAGCCGGAACAGGCGGAGATGAAGCAGCTTTATTTGTTGCTGATCTATTTAAGGCTTATGTTAGATACGCAGAGATCAGAAAATATAAAATAGAGATAGTTTCGCAAAGCGAAGGTAGTGCTGGTGGATTTAAAGAGATAATAGCACTTATCACCGGAAAAGGTGCTTATTCAAGACTAAAATATGAGGGTGGGACTCACAGAGTTCAAAGAGTGCCAGAAACAGAGTCTCAAGGCAGAGTTCATACCTCAGCTATTACAGTTGCGGTTATGCCAGAAGTTGATGACATAGAGATAGAGATAAGTCCAAATGATATAAAAATAGATGTTATGAGAAGTTCTGGAAATGGTGGGCAGTCAGTAAATACTACAGATAGTGCTGTTAGGATAACTCATATTCCAACTGGCATTGTCGTTGTAAACCAAGATGGCAAATCTCAACATAAAAACAAAGATGCTGCTATGAAAGTTTTAAAAGCAAGACTTTATGACATACAAGAACAAGAGCGATTAGCAAAAGAGATGAGTGACCGAAAATCTCAAGTTGGAAGTGGCGATAGAAGCGAAAGAATTAGAACTTATAACTTTCCGCAAAACAGAATTACAGACCATAGAGTTGGTTTAACTCTATACAGGCTTGATGCGATTATGGAAGGGGGTCTCTTTGATGAAATCATTGACCCCATTGTTACATTTTTTCAAGCAGAAGCTATGAAAGCGGATGTAGAGATTTAGTGCTGCTACCTTGAAGTAACTCTTTGTATGAATCATCTAAACTTAGAAGTTTATTTGTTCTTATAACTCCTTTTAACATTCCTACATATTTCTCGCGAATTTCAGAGTAGTTTATCATAGTCTCAGCTGCATCAATACCACTAAGAGCATCTCCTTTTTTTAGTCTCAAATGCCTAAAACCCTCATATGCATAATGAGAATTCAGATTTAACAAATAGCCATTAACCGCATCTTGCAATGTTTCAAATATTCTAACCCTATGGGTCTTTCCAGCTGCTCTTCTTGATGGAATCATTCCAATCTCATCATCATTTGTCCATACCCATTGTCCATAAATATTGTTTGCCTCTTTTGCAAATCTGCTTGTACCCCACCCACTTTCAATGGCAGCTTGTGCAATTGCCAAAGAGGCTGGAACGGGAGCTACCCTTCTCTCAAATGACCTCTTATCTTCAATTGAATTAATTTTATATTTTCTCGCAATAGCTTCGATTAAAAGCCTCTCATTATTTCCAATACTATCTAAACCATCACTTTCCACTTTTTGGAAAAAAAGATCAACAGTTTCTCTCTCTTTTAAGATACCTTCATTTGCTTTTTCTATCAAAGGAGTTAATGTTTTCATAAACTCCTCTTTTCTTTCATCTGCATTTTTTATACTGAAAAACTCTTCGCTAAAACTATCGCCATAAACAAAACAACATAAAAATGTTAGTATCGTAAAAATTTTATAAAATGTTTTCATTTAAATCCTTTTCAATCTCTGCGGTAAATGTGTGCTTTACCTCTCCTTTAAAATAAATATCACCATTAACAAACCTAAAAAAAACTTCTCCTTTATTTTTTGGAAAAACTTTTACATCTATTAGTTTGTTATTAATTTTGTTAGCAACACAAAAACAAGCTGCCATTCCTGTTCCGCACGCTTGTGTTTCGGCTTCTACTCCTCTTTCATAAGTTCTCACATACAAAATATCTTTTTGTATAACAACAAAATTCACATTTGCGTTATATCTCTCTCTCATTTTTTTTGCAATATCTACATCAAATTTTTCTAAACAATCAACCACTGTAACTAAGTGTGGAACTCCAGTATCAAAGAAATACCACTCATATCCATTTTCGCTAAATTTTTTACTAACCATTTTTGGTTTTGTTAGTCTAACTTCAACCACATCTTCTTCAAAAATGTTAGCTTCTATCTCTCCAGCGTTTGTTAAAAATTTCATATTTTTATCTGCTAAACCATTTTTGTACGCATAGTGTGCACAAGCTCTTGAACCATTTCCGCACATATCAGCTTTACTGCCGTCATTATTATAAAATTGCCACTCAAAATCATATTTTTCATTTGGCACAATAACTATAAGACCATCAGCCCCTACTCCATTGTGTCTATCACAAAGTATTTTCGCCAAACTGCTTCTGTCTATTTTATCATTACTATCAAATATTACAAAATCATTTCCATTTGCACTATACTTCGCAACTCTCATACTCTTTCCTTAACTTCTTCAAAAACGATTCTACTTCATTGATAAGATGAGTTTCATCTTCTGAATTATCAATAACAAAATCAGCTTTTTGTTTTTTTATCTCAATATCTATTTGCGAGTCTATCTTCGCCAGAGCTTCGCTTCTATCGATGTTATTTCTATCCATAACTCTTTTTATCTCTATCTCTTTTGGAGCATAAACCACGCATACAAAACCATGATTATAACTATTTTTAACTTCAAATAAAAGAGGAATGTCTAAAAAATATATTTTTTTTATTTTTTCTAAAGGTTCCGCCTCTTTTTTGATACTCTCAAAAATCTTTGAATGCAAAAGATTTTCCAAAATCTCCTTTTTATTTTTGTCTGCAAAAACAAGTTTTCCGAGTTTTTTTCTATCTGGCTTACCGTTTTCATCTAAAAACTCTTTTCCAAATATCTTTGCAACCTCCTTGCTGCTTTGTTCTAAAATTTTATGAGAAATTTTGTCTGCGTCAATTATTTTGTAACCTTTCTGTTTTAATATTTTGCAGACTGTGCTCTTGCCAGTTCCTATTGAACCAGTAATTGCTATCATATATTTTTTACTCATTTTAATTCTTCAGATAAATTTATAACGATTTTATCATCTTTTAGCTAAAATTGCGTGTCGTTTTAATCAAAAGCACATATTAAGGATAATAATGAACACTATTAGCTACAAAGATGCTGGTGTAGATATTGATGCTGGAAATAAATTTGTCAATAAAATAAAGCCGATTGTCAAAACAACATTTAACAAAAATGTTATTGGTGGAATTGGTTCATTTTCCGGAGCATACGAGCTTCCAGAGGGTTATAAAAAGCCTGTTATTTTAGGTGCAACTGATGGTGTTGGAACAAAACTAAGACTTGCGATAGAATCAAAAAAACTTAATACGGTTGGAATTGATTTGGTTGCTATGTGTGTGAATGATTTGATATGTAACTTCGCAACCCCAATGTTTTTTTTGGATTATTACGCAACTGCAAAACTTAATGTGGAAGAGTCAGTTGAGATAATAAAAGGGATTGCAGCAGGGTGTATAGAGGCTGAATGTGCGTTAATTGGTGGGGAAACTGCAGAAATGCCCGGAATGTACCATGGAGATGATTTTGATTTGGCTGGATTTGCCACTGGTATCGCCGAAAAAGAGGATATGGATAGAACAAGCAGAGTTAAAGCTGGTGATGTTTTAATAGCAATTCCAAGTTCTGGCATTCACTCAAATGGTTTTTCTCTTGTAAGAAAAGTATTTTTTGAAAAATTAAAATTAAACTTTAACGACTCGCTTCCATTTAGTAATCAAAATGTCATAGATACCCTTTTAACACCAACAAGAATTTATGTAAAAATGTTTAAGCAGTTACGAAACTATATAAATGCTCTTGCCCATATAACTGGTGGTGGAATTGTTGAAAATTTGCCTCGCGTTTTACCAACTGGTCTTCAAGCAAGAGTTTATGAAAGCCGCATAAAAGTATTACCAATATTTGAATTTTTGAGTGAGCATGTTAGTAAAGAAGAGATGTACAGAGCCTTTAATATGGGTGTTGGAATGATTTTTGTTGTTAGTCCAGATAATGCTGATATTGTTCTTGCACAAACAGATGGTTATATTATTGGTGAAATTTCAAGTGGCGATAAAAACGTTTTAGTAATATAGATGAAAAAAACTATACTTTTAGCAACTTGTTGTACATTTTTATTTTCTGACACCATTTTTTACAATGAGATTTTAGGAAAATGGGTGGGTGTCGAGAGTACTCCCTGCACAAAAAACACAAATTTAAAAATTAATGCAAGCAGAGTTCCAAACTTTAACAAGGGCGACTATTTTGTAAATAGTGGTGGAAATTGTTTTGAAATAAAAACTATATTTGATGGCAATAAGCTAATTGAACATTATGACAATAGCTGGTCTGTCGCCTATTTTGAAAATGGCGTTGTTATTGGCTGGTTTAGAACTTTTTTTGGGAATAACGCATTAAAGAGTGAAACATTTTTTAATAACGGTGCCAAAGAGGGAAAATCAAAAGAGTTTTATGAAAGTGGTATTTTGAAGTTAGAGCAAGAGTACTCAAACAATCTTTTAAATGGTCAAACAGTGGAGTATGAGTTTAATGGAAGACCTATTAAGGTCAATACCTATAAAAACAATATGAAACATGGGATTGAGAGAATTTACAATGTGCAAGGAAGACCTGTTAAACAGCTTGAATACTCTGATAATATTTTGCTTCCGCAGTATAAAACCTACCACTATGACGATGATAATGGCGACCTTTCTTGTATTGCCTCTTATAAAGGTGGTAAGGAAAATGGTAGTTGGCTTTACTACGATAAAAATGGCGACCTTAAGCAAGAAGTTATTTACGAAAATGGAAAACAATTAAAAGTAGTTAGCTACTCAATGTAACAAACTCAACCTAATAAAATTATGTGTTTTATGTCCATTTGGTTCAATTATTTCTAAAACCATATCTTGTGTTCTTTCTAAGTATAACAATGAGTGGATTTTCTCTGCTTGAATTTTTTTCATAAAAAATTGCTATCCCACTCTCCAAGAATTAATAATCTTTTTCATTTCGTATCATCTATGTCTATATTGCAGCTTTGTAATCCCTCTTATCGCCAATAGCTTCACTGTTTAGTCGTATCATCTATGTCCATATTGCAGCCTTGTAATCCTTTAAATTTCTAATTTTACTCCTTTTTTATATTTTTAAGATACAATTTTGGGGTGGAAAGTTGGTCTGCTTCAGTGATAACCCATAAGAAGCTTGTTCCCTCTATATGAGCCTCTTTCCATACTTTATTTGCAAAAAAATCTTAAAACTTCAATTATGTCAAATACTCCCGCATCATCATTTTCCCAAAAAAATAGATTTTTTAACGAGTTTATTTCTATCGTTCTTATCATTTTGGCTTCTTTGCTATCTCTTTGGCTATTTTGTCAAATTTTTTAGCTTTTTCGTTGTTTTGGTCGTAAATTCTTGCTTTTTCGTATAGCTCTAACCAACTATCTACCCAACTCGGTAAACCTCTGCCTGCTTCTGACCACTTTGAGACTGTCATTTGGTGTTGTCCGCTAAGCTCGGCGAACTCTTTTTTTGTTATGCCTATCTCTTTTAGCTTTGCTACGAATTCTGCGTTTGTCATTTTTTTGTACCTCTTTTAAAATTTTCGCAATTATACTATAAAAAATTGGGAGATATCAATCTCCCAAACAGAAGCTCTCGCCCGTTTTCTGCTGTTTCTCAAAAACTCATTTATATCTCCTGCGTAATCTATCGTTATTAATATATAATATTACTTTTCCGTCTCTATTTCTCCACGCTTTTAACCAAATTTTCATTTTTTATCCTTTTAATATATTTTTTTTAACTTTTTTATAAACATTAAAAAGTTAAAATTCTGCTTGCGGAGAGTTCCTGCTCTCCGCAATTAATGTTAAGAGTTTTTTGAAAAAAAACTCAACCTATTTAATGAAACCCGACAAGTTTTTTGAAAATTTTAAAAATTTTCTGAAACTTGTTGTCTCTACTTAGCACAAGCTCAAAATTATCGTAACCTATGCAAATATCGACATATTCTCTCACATCGCAATTAAGATAATATATCTCATTGTTCTCGTCAACCTTGAACAGTGGAGATGCGTATCTTGCTCGTTTGCCGATTAAGAACATTTTCTCCTCCTTTCATAAAATTTCACGACCTTAAAAAGTTGTGATGGCGGAAATTCTTTTTTTAAAAAACGAGCTTTTTAATAAGTTTGATTTTGTTACATATCTTCATTTTTAAATATGAAAAATGATAAAATGACACTTTGAAAAATATTTTGGTGAAAAAGAGTAAAACTTTTTTGCTCTTTTTGCTATAATTTTCAAAATTCAATAAGGACATACGATTTGAAACAATTTTCGTGGTATTTGCTTTTATTTGCGTGGATAGTATCGCTTATAGCAACTCTTGGTAGCCTTTTTTTTAGCGAGGTTATGGGTTTTCCGCCATGCACAATGTGCTGGTACCAAAGAATTTGTATGTATCCGTTAGTTCTAATTTTGTTAATTGGTCTTATCCGCAAAGAGAGTTCATCTCTTGTCTATGCGGCTCCGCTTTTAATTGTTGGCTGGTTTTGGTCTTTTTATCACACCCTTTTGATATTTGAGGTTATAAAAGAGGATATGACTCCTTGTTCTATAGGAGTTCCTTGTTCGACAAAATTTATAAATTGGTTTGGTTTTATAGATATTCCGCTTTTAGCTCTTGTTGCATTTACAATAATAGCGACACTATCTGTTTTAATTTATAGAGAGGAAAAACAGTGAAAAATACAAAGAATGTGAAAAAAAAGAAAAATAATCTACTAATCGCGGCTATCTTGATTGTGGTTTTCGCCATCTTTGGTGTTGGAGCATACTTTTACTCCGATTATCAAAAAAATAACACCATGTCAAAAGAGGAACTAAACGCTCTTGTTAGAGATTATTCGCCTGTTAGTGGCAATCCTAATGCAAAAGTTACTGTTGTTGAATTTTTAAACCCTTCTTGTGCAGCTTGTATCCGTTTTTCTCCAAATGTTGAGAGTTTAATTGAACAACATGGCGATAAAATAAGAGTTGTTTATAAAGTTTTACCGTTTAGCAATGATGCGGATTCGATCATTCCGCTTTTAAAAGCAGCAAATGAGCAAGGGAAGTTTAAAGAGACGCTGAAGTTGTTTTTTAGTCAATTTAATAGATGGTTTATAAAGCAAACGACAGGCTACTATCAAGTAAACCATTTTGCTGCATGGGGAATCTTGCAAGAGGCTGGGATAGATGCAGAAAGAGCACAAAACTTTTTAAGTGAAAATGCTGCGATGATTAAAGAACAAATCGAACAAGATGCTGACGATGCAAAATCTCTTGGTGTTACTGGCACACCGACTTTTTTTGTCAATGGAAAACGAATTGTCGAAAAGCTATCTCCAGACGGGAATGAGCTTTTTCGTTTAGTAGAGTCTGAAATAAAAAAAGTTTACTAACAGCCTAATAACCACACAGAAATAGATGGGTTGTTCTGTTTTTGTGTGGTCAATGCTTCTCTTTTGCGGTCTATTTTTTAAAGGTTTTTCTTTTTTGTCTTTGATTTTCTTTCTATCTTTCATCATAAATATAGCCGTAAACTTTTCCTATGTTTTCAACTTGGCTTTTCCATACTTTTGTAGCTAATTTTTATGTTTCGCAGTTATTCCAACACTTGAAAAATAATCATTGATGCCTTTTTGAATTCCCCATCAATACTTATTTTACATAGTCTCGTTTTTGCCCCAAACTTAATAAAACTTTTTTATACTCCACTCCATTCATATAGTTTTATATCTAAAATCGTTTTATAAGCCCTATTCGTCTTTATTTACTATTTTCTCGTGCCACTCGTTTAATATTTTCTCAAAACCTATGTTTGAACTACTATAAAAATGGAGTTTTTTACTCATATACTCTTGCTTTACAAAACCGCCAAAGTCGTGAGGATACAAATATCCTTTTGGTGATGGGCTTCTTAAATTGTCTGGGACTGGTAGTTTTTGATTCTTCTCTACATAACTTAGTGCTTCGCCTATGGCTTTATATGAGCTATTTGATTTTGGTGAGGACGCTAAATAAACAACGCATTGTGCAAGGATAATTCTTGATTCTGGATAACCAATTTTACTAACAGAAAGTAGCGTGCTTGTTGCAAGATTTAGTGCGTTTGGGTTAGCATTTCCAATATCTTCACTTGATAAAATCACTAACCTTCTTGCTATAAAATCAAGACTTTCTCCACCATCAATAAGTCTTGCAAGATAATAGAGTGAAGCATCAATATCACTTCCACGTATACTTTTTATCATCGCTGAAATTAAGTTATAGTGCGAATCATCACTGCTAACACCATCTTTAAGAGCATTTGGTCTAATATTTTTTATGAGTTTTAAATCAATTCTGTTTTGTGTATGCAAGGCAAACTCCAAAAGATTGAGCATTGCTCTTGCATCTCCAGAAGATGAACTTATGAGATACTCTTTTGCTTCGTTTTCTATATCAAAATCAATTTTTTCAGACACTCTAACCAAAACACTCTCCAAATCCTCACTTGTTAGTGGTTTAAACTCGAAAAGCATAGAGCGAGATCTGATGCCGCTTGTTAGCGTAAAATAAGGATTCTCTGTCGAAGCACCGATGATTAATGCTTGATGATTTTCCATAGGAAGCAAAAGTACTTCTTGTTGGGTTTTTGATAGCCTATGTACCTCATCGATAAAGATGAGTGGTTTTTGTAGCGAGTTTTTATAATCGTTAAATATTTTTCTAATCTCTTCAACTTTTAGACTTGTTGCGTCCATTTCATAAAAAGGGATATCAAGTTCACCTGCAACAACTCTTGCCATTGTAGTTTTTCCTGTTCCAGCTGGTCCAAAAAACAGCGAATGAGGCATTTTTCCACTTTTCAAAAGTCTATAAAATGCAGAATCTTTCGCGGTTAAATGTTTCTGTCCTGCAATATCTTCAATTTTTTCAGGGCGAAACTTGATTGCTAAGTTATCCATAGCCTAATAATACACCTTGTTTTGTTTCAAAAAGTCTCTAAGATTTTCATATTCGGAGTTTGTTAAAAACCTATGTTTACCCGGCTTCAAAACTCCAAGATCAACACTACCATAACTTACTCGTTTAAGGTCAACTACTTCAGCATCAAAATAGCCAAAAAATCTCCTAAGCTCTCTGTTTTTTCCCTCTTTTATCATAACACGAAGTTTAGTATAGCCTCCACTGCTTCCAAAAACTTCATACGCAACAAATGGTGCAAATTCCATGCTTTTAACTCTATTTAACTTGTGTGCACCTTTACTTGCATCTTCAAGATAAAGCCCCTCTTTCATAGCGTTTTTCATAGCCTCAGTTACTTCACCTTTTATCTTTAGATAATAGACTCTTTCCAAATCGCTTTGCATTAACGCACTCGCAATTGCCGCTGCATCTGTCAATAAAAGCAACCCTTCACTCGCAAAATCAAGTCTTCCAACACTTAAAAAATGGGAAAACTTTTTTGGCAAACTATCATAAATTGTTTTTCTACCACGATCATCTTTTTTGCTAACTAACTCGCCTTTTTGTTTGTTATAAATTATTACCGTAAATTCACTCTTTTTAAATATTTTTTTACCGTTTATCTCTATTGTATCATCATAGCTTACTTGTGTCGCAAGGTCTGTTTGAGCCCTTCCATTAACGCGAACTTTGCCTTCACTTATGAGTTTATCCGCTTCGCGTCTTGAATGTTTTGTATTGTGAGAGATGAATTTATTTAACCTTAAAAGTTCCATTATTTTATTCCAGCTTCTATTAAATCATGCACATGCAAAGTTCCAATTGGCACATTATCCTCATCAATAACTACCAAAAGTTGAACTTTTAACTTTTCTAACATTTCAAGAGCTTCACTTGCTAACAAATTTTTATTTTGTATGACTTTTGGATTTTTAGTCGCATAATCAATCGCCCTATTATTAATAGAAAAATTTTCATTTGTAAGTGCTCTTCTTAGGTCTCCATCACTTAAAATCGCAACTAACTTTCTGTTTTTGTCAACAAGCAAAACGCTTCCAAGTTTACCGTGTGTCATAACATCAATAGCCTCTTTTATACTACAATCTTCTTTGATAATGGGAATATTTTTGCTTTTCATCATATCGGTTACTTTTATAAAAAGTCTTTTTCCCAAACTTCCGCCCGGATGAAATGAGGCAAAATCTGCCTGTTTAAAATCTCTTTTTTTCATCAAACAAACAGCAAGAGCGTCTCCTAAAGCCATTGTTAGTGTCGTAGAGGTTGTCGGTGCAGCATCAAGAGGACACGCCTCTTTTTTGACATCTATAGACAAAAAAACATCACTATATCTTCCAAGCGAACTATTTTTATCTCTTGCCATACCAATAAGAGGAATATTAAATCTTTTAATATGCGGGAGAATTTTTATAAGCTCCTCACTCTCACCACTAAAACTAATAGCCAACACTGCATCTTCGGAGCCTATCATACCAAGATCTCCATGCAATGCTTCTGTTGGATGGAGAAAAAAGCTACTTGTTCCAGTACTTGCTAATGTTGCAGCCATTTTTGCCCCTACAAGACCGCTTTTACCAACTCCAGTAATTATGAGCTTTCCTTTTATTTTGTATATACATTCAACTGCTTCTACTATCTCATTTGAGAGCCTTTTGGCTGCATTTTGCAACTCGTCTGCTTCAAGCTCTAACACATATTTCGCTATTTTTATAAAATCCATACTATTTCCTTATTTCTAATAAACTCTCTACATAACAAATATCGTTGGCACAATTGTGGGATATTTTTTCAAATTCCTAAATATGTGCTTTCTAACAACTTGTCTTATCTCATTTTCTAACACTCTTTGATTTTCTAACACTTCTCTTTTTACGTTAGTTAGAAACTGAACAAGCACATCTTCCATCTCTTTTGAAAAAGATTTATCATTTTTGTCTGCAACAAGCCCGTAACTAACAACTTTTGGTTTTGAAATAAGCTTTTTATCTCTTTGGTCAATTTGTGCAATTATCATAACAACACCAGAATCTGCGAGTTGTTGTCTATCCATAACAACATCATTTTCTATTTGGCTATTAATTTGATTGTCAATAAATACCTTTCCTGTTTTTACGGTTTTAACTTTTTTCATATATTTACTGCAAATCTCTATTTGGTCACCATCTTCCATTAAAACAATATTTCTTTCATTAACTCCGCACTCTATTGCGGTCTCTTTGTGTTTTAGTATATGATTATACTCTCCGTGAACTGGCAAAAAGAATTTTGGCTTAACAAGTCTTATCATAAGTTTTTGCTCTTCTTGAGCTGCGTGTCCACTAACATGAATTTCACTAAAATCTTGATATGCAACATCTGCACCGCTTTTTAGTAGATAGTTTAGTATTGTAGAAACACTTCCCTCATTTCCCGGAATTGCTTTTGCAGATATAATGATTTGGTCTGTTGGCTTTATTTTGATGTGTCTATGTTCATCTGTTGCCATTCTGTAAAGTGCTGCCATAGTCTCACCCTGACTTCCAGTTGTTACTATTAAAATATCTTTATCGCTATATTTGTTTACCTCATAAGCATCTATAAATATACTTTTGTCAAGTTTTATATAGCCAAGCTCCATAGCTGTAAATATATTTCTTTCCATAGAGCGACCTATGATGCACACTTTTCTTCCATATTTAAGTCCATATTCAATCGCTTGATAAACTCTGTGGATATTTGAAGAAAAGGTCGACATAATAACACGCCCTTTTGATTTTGCAAAAATAGAATCGAAAGTTTTACCGACAGAGCTTTCACTTCTTGTAAAGCCCTCTTTATAAGAGTTTGTACTATCACTTAAAAGACACAAAACCCCTTTTTCTCCATAATATGCAAATCTGTGCAAGTCTGTTGGATATCCATCAATTGGCGTATGGTCTATTTTAAAATCACCAGTATGAACGATAACTCCAGCTTCAGTTGAAATAGCAAGTGCAGACGAATCAACAACGGAGTGAGTTATATGAAGCCACTCTACCTCAAAATCACCTATTTTGTACGGTTTTCTTTTTTCAACCGGTCTAAAAAAACTTCTTTCATTTTTAAGTCCATGCTCTTCAAATTTGTTAGAAATCATACCAAGTGGCAATGGAGTTGCATATATTGGAAATTGCATCTCTTTGAAAAGATATGGGATTGAACCTATATGGTCCTCGTGGGCGTGAGTTATGATAATTCCGGCAATTTTATTTTTTATAGTCCTCAAATAGGTAAAGTCCGGCGTCAATATATCAACGCCCGGCATTGTATTATCTGGAAAACTCATACCAACATCAACAATTATCGCACTATTTTGAGTTTCAATAATAGTTATATTTCCACCAATCTCTCCAAGTCCACCTAAAGGAGTTATGCGTATTTTTCCAGTGCTATTTATTTTATTAAATGAGTTCAATCTTTGAAAATGCGACTTTTCGTTAGCTTCAATAGCAACTTTCATAACATTTTGCCAGGACTCTTGCCCGATTATAGGAGATGAAGGCAAATTTTTTCTTTTTGGACGTTTTTTATTGCTTTTTACAACTTCGCCGTTTTCTGTTTGATTGCTACTTTTGTCTGATTTTTCAATTTTTTCTTTAGTCAAATTGTCAATTATCTCATTTGTACTATCCTGCTTTTGCTTTTTGCTCTTTCTATTTCTCTGCCAAGCTCTTCTGCTTTTTTGTTCCTTGTTCTGTTCGTTTTGTTTCTCTATGTTTTCACTCATATTGTTATTTTTCCTTAATTTTTACTACTATAATTAATTTAGTTTGTTAAATAAGCGAAAATGACCATCTGATGAAAGTTCGTGTGGACGAAGATTTAGATCTATATCTAATTCATTAAAAGCACCAAAAACCAGCTCTTTTTCAAAACCGTGCATAAGGTTTTTCTGAAGTCTCTTTCTTGGAGCTACAAATGCCTTCTTTAAATATTTTTGCAATTTGAAAAAGTCAATCTCTAAATTATCTCTCTTCTCAATTTTCACAACCGAAGATACAACTTTTGGCTGTGGTTCAAAAGATGTTGGAGGAACATCGAACAAAATTTTCACATCTCCAACAATCTCAGCAAGAATAGATATTGGTGAAAAATTAACAGTTTTGCTTTTTGCACTGAGCTTTTGCGCAAACTCTTTTTGCACCATAACAAGCATATTTTTACATTTGGCATCAACCAAAGCATTGGTCAAAATCGGTGTCGAGATATTATAAGGAATATTTGCAATAAGCCAATAAAAAGAGTCATGTAAACTCTTTTTTTCATTCCAAAACTCTAACACATCACCAGCACTAAGTAAAAATCTGCCGTTTTCAATTTCGCTTTTAAAAACACATTTTAAGTGCTTTATCAAATCACTATCTACTTCGTACGCAACTACACTGAAACTTTTCAGTAGTCTTTTCGTCAAATCACCTAAACCAGCCCCAATTTCAACTACCTTTATAGTCTCATCGTTGGGAATCGCTTGGATGATTTTATCTTTCACGTTCTCATCAATTAAAAAATTCTGACCAAAATGCTTTTTTGCTTTAACGACCATTTTATTCTTAATCATATTTAGATAAGCCATCATTCTATCTAAATAAATCTTACATATATGTTATTTGCACAAACAAATTTTATATAATTATAAAAAATTTTATTTTTCAGGCGTTTTTGTCAATATATTTGATACTATTAACGTCAACAT
>JAIRQK010000073.1 GCA_031256525.1 Campylobacteraceae bacterium | reverse complement strand
TATAGTTGAGGATGATAATTTTATATATCCGTTTATGATATGTCCGATTTTTATAGGCAATGATGAGAAGAATATCTTAGCAGTTGATGAGGCACAGAAAAATAATAGTTTGATTTTAGTCTGTTTTGCAAAGCCAAATGAAGAGGGCAAAAGGGAGTTTGACGCTGTATATGATAGTGGTGTTATCGGAACTATAATGCGAAAGACAATTTTGCCTGATGGTAGAGTTAAGATACTTTTTCAAGGGATAGAAAAAGGGAAAATTTTAAAGCAAATAGGTACAAAACCGCTAACTGCTTTGGTTGATTTGATAAAGACTGAAGAGATTGACAGTATAAAAACAGAGGCACTTTTATCGATTTTAAGAGAGAGTGTTGGGGCATTTTCACAAATAAATAACTCTTTGTCGCCTGACTTTTTAAAGGCGGTAGAGGAGAATAGTGATATCAATAGAATTTGTGATCTGATAATCGGGGCTATCAAACTTAAAAAAGAGCAACTCTATGAACTTTTCAAAGAGACAGATATCAAAGATAGAGTCTGCTTGTTGGTTGACTATATCAACACTGAGATAGAGTCGGCAAAACTTCAAAAAGAGATAAAGACAAAAGTCAAATCAACAATAGATACGGCAAATAGAGAGTATTTTTTAAGAGAGCAACTTAGACAGATTCAAAAAGAGCTTGGAATGGAGCCATCTCAAGCAGATGAGGATTTGGAAAATTATAGACAAAAACTTGAAGCAAAAAAGCCATTTATGGGTGATGATGCGTATAAAGAGATAAAAAAACAGTTAGATAAACTCTCGCATATGCGTTCTGACTCTCCTGATGCAAATATGTTGCGTACCTATCTTGAGTTAGTTCTTGATATACCGTTTGAAATATCGGCAAATGAACAGCTTGATATAAATGAGGTAAAAAAGCAGTTAGATGATGACCATTACTCACTTGAAAAGCCAAAGCAGAGGATAGAGGAGTATTTTGCTGTTAAAGAGCTTTTAAGCAGAAGAGAGATTAAGGACAAAGAGTGTAAGGGCGCTATCATCTGTTTTGTTGGACCTCCCGGAGTTGGTAAAACCTCTTTGGCAAACTCAATCGCAAAAGCACTAAAAAGAAAACTTATAAGAATTGCTCTTGGTGGGCTTGAAGATATAAGCGAGTTTCGTGGTCATAGTCGTACTTATATTGGCTCTAAGCCGGGGCGTATTGTTCATGGGCTTATAGAGGCTGGAGAGATGAATCCTGTTATGGTTTTAGATGAGATAGATAAAGTTTCTAAAAATTATAGAGGAGATCCGGCTGCTGTGTTGCTTGAAGTACTTGACCCAGAACAGAATAATAAATTTAGAGATTACTATCTAAATTTTAACCTTGATATCAGCAATGTCGTGTTTATCGCAACTGCAAATGATATAAGCCAAGTACCAGCACCACTTAGAGATAGAATGGAGTTTATCTATCTAAGCTCATATACGCCTCAAGAGAAGTACGAAATAGCAAAAAAATATCTTATTCCGCAAGAGATAAAAAAACATGGACTTAAAGACTCTGAAGTTGCTTTTACAAAGTCAGCTTTAATGGGTATGATAGAGAGCTATACAAGAGAGTCTGGTGTGCGAAACTTAAGAAGAAGAATCGCTGATATTTTAAGAAAAGTGGCAAAGCAGATACTCTTAAATAACAATACAGAGAAGATAACCATTGATGATAAAGACTTAAAAGAGTATCTTGGAAAAACAGTTTTTGAAATTGAAGAGAGTGATAAAAGTAGTGTTGTTGGGCAGGTTAATGGACTTGCGTGGACAAGTGTTGGTGGAGATGTTTTCAAGATAGAGGCGATAAAAATTCAAGGAAGAGGGTTAATACAACTAACTGGCTCACTTGGCGAGGTGATGAAAGAGTCTGCGAAAATCGCTCAGAGTGTTGTGCAAGTTTTGATTGATAATAAAAAAATTGATATAGATATAAAAAGTGTTCCATTGACACAAAAGGAGAAAGAAGAGGGATATAAAGCAGAGGAGAGCGATATCTATAGAAGATATGATATACATCTGCATGTTCCAGAAGGGGCGACACCAAAAGATGGACCAAGTGCTGGTATAACGATTGCGACTGCTATTGCTTCTATTCTTTCAGATAAAAAAGTGAGAGGTGATGTTGCGATGACAGGAGAGCTTACATTAACTGGAAAAGTTTTGCCAATAGGCGGACTTAAAGAGAAACTCATCGCCGCGTATAAGGCAAAAATCAAAACTGTTTTGATTCCAAAGAAAAATTTTGAAAGGGACTTAGACGAAGTACCTGATGAGATAAAGAAAAATATGCAAATTCTTCCTGTAACTAAAATTGAAGAGGTCTTGGAAATTATACTTAAAAAGTAAATTTTTATATTAAAGTATGCTGATTTGCGATAAATTATCTTTTGTTAATGTGTGCTATAATGTGCTTAAAATTAATATAAAAGGATAGAAAATGCAAGAATGCTACCAGCCAAAAAACAGAGATGAGAGTTTAGAGATATTAGAAAAACTTAAAGACACAATGTCGGAAAAAGCCTATGACGAAATTGAAAGCAGTATTTGGAATTTTGCTATGGAAGATATGTTTTTAGATGAAGAAGATATAAATAATCTTATTGATTTAATTGATAACAATGTATCTAAAGATGAAATTGTAGAAAAATTGTTGAAAAGTTTTAGAGAAGAAGATTAAAATATGGATGATTTTACTAAAAAACTTTTTGATACAAATCTCGTAAATGCAAAAAACTACAACGATTTACAAAAAAAAAGAGGAAAATAACAGCTGTTGCTGAAAAATATCTAAAACAAAACCCTATTAAAGGAGATTTTGATTTAGAACATTTAAAGGCAATACATAAAGAACTATTTAAAAATGTATATACTATCGCAGGGAAAACAAGAGAAGAACTTGGTGTAGGAACTTTTGGCAAAAGAGATTTGGAAGGGAATATTTTTTGGTTTACTGATGGAGATAAAATTGAAAAAGAAGCATCAAAAATATTTGGTAAAATAAAAGAAAATAACTACTTTAAAAATCTTAATACTTTTCAATTTGCAAAAAATGCAAGTGATGTTCTTATTGACATTAATCGCTTACACCCTTTTCGTGAGGGAAATGGCAGAACACAAAGACTTTTTATGGAGCAGTTAGCAAAAGAAGCTGGACATAATATGAATATTAATAAAAATGTTTCAAAAGAGCAGATGATAGAAGCCTGCACTGCTGGAATGAGCGGAAGAAAACTTGAAATGTTAGAACTTTTTATGAATGCAATGGAATTGCCAGGAATGAAACTCAATAATGATAAACCAAACCAAGAGACAAATCTTGAATATAATAGTCAAATTGGCAAGGAGTTTAATAAAGAGATAGTAAGTGATATTTTAAATGGTAAAACACAAACTACAAGTTTGATATCACAAAGATTAGCTGCTTGTAAAGAGCAACAAAACAGTGTTAAGAAAAATGTAGAGAACAAAAACAAAACAAAAACAAGAAGACTAAAAAGATAGTAAAAAGTTGATGAAATAGCTATTATTCTTCATAATGTAGAGTATCAATTTATTGATTATGAGGGTATTGCAGAAGTGCTTGTAAAGATAAGAAATAAATATAGAAATAGACTATATAGTAAAAATTTGCAGAGAGAACAGCAAAAGCAGATAAAGAGCTTGGAAGGGGCTAAAAATGCAAAAAGATTTATGTAATAAAATTGCTAAGGAGTAACAAATGGCAACAGCAATGGAGTACGATGTACTAAGAGAAATAGTTTCAGATATAAGTGGCATATTTTCAAGAGTGCTTGAAGAAGATGATGAAGAGG
>JAIRQK010000054.1 GCA_031256525.1 Campylobacteraceae bacterium | reverse complement strand
AATTAAAAAGTAAAAAGTAAGATTTATATAGATGATTTGAAAAGTATAGAAAAAGAGATGATACACAAAGAAAAAGAGAAAATTCCTATAGTAAAAAAAAAAAAAAAAAAAAAAGAGATATTAGAAAAATTTAAAAATGATGATTTAAAACAAGAGGTTTTACTAAGAATTCCTGATGGAGAGGTAACAACCTATACACAAGGAAGTTTTGAAGATTTGTGTCGTGGACCACATGTGCCAAATACAAATTATCTAAGATTTTTTAAATTAGCAAAAATTTCAGGTGCGTATCTTGGTGGTGATGAAAACAAAGAAATGCTAACAAGGATTTATGGCACAGCTTTTGCAGATAAAGAGTCGCTAAAAGATTATATAACAATGATTGAAGAGGCAAAAAAGCGAGACCATAGAAAAATTGCAAATGAGCTTAAACTTTTCACATTTGATGAAGAGTCTGGAGCTGGTCTTCCTATATGGCTTCCAAATGGTTCAAGACTTAGAAGCAAACTCGAAGCATTGCTTTTTCGCGCCCACCGCAAAAGAGGATATCAGCCAGTGCGTGGACCAGAACTTTTAAAGTCTGATGCGTGGAAACTAAGCGGACATTATCAAAATTATGGTGAAAATATGTATTTCACAACAATTGATGAATCTGAATATGGCATAAAACCTATGAATTGTTTAGGTCATATAAAAGTTTATCAAAGTGATGTGAGAAGCTATAGAGATTTGCCACTTAAATTTTTTGAATATGGCGTAGTCCATCGCCACGAAAAGAGCGGGGCATTACACGGACTTTTTAGAGTAAGGGAGTTTACCCAAGATGATGCACACATTTTTTGTATGCCAGAGCAGATTAAAGATGTTATCATAGAGGTGCTTAGTTTTGTTGATAAAATTATGAAAAGTTTTAATTTTAATTATGAAATGGAAATATCAACAAAACCGACAAAATCAATTGGCGATGATGAATTTTGGACAAAAGCGACACAAGGCTTGAAAGATGCTCTTGATGAAAACAAAATAGCTTATGGAATAGATGAAGGTGGCGGGGCATTTTATGGACCTAAGATAGATATAAAAATAACTGATGCACTAAAAAGAAAATGGCAGTGTGGAACGATACAAGTTGATTTTAATTTGCCTGAGAGATTTGAACTTGCATATACAGATAGCAACAATGAAAAAGCGCGTCCTGTTATGATACATCGTGCGATACTTGGTTCATTTGAGAGATTTATAGGTATTTTAACTGAACATGTTGCTGGAGAGTTTCCTTTTTTTATAGCTCCAACACAAATAGTTGTTATTCCAATTAGCGAAGTTCACAATGAGTATGCTAAAGAATTAACAAATGAATTGATGGATTTGAATATAGATGTTGAGATTTATAATAAAAATGAGAGCTTAAATAAGAAAATTAGAACAGCGGAAAAGCAACGTGTTCCAATGATTTTGGTTATTGGCGATGAAGAGGTTGCACAAAAAAGTGTAGCTTTAAGAGATAGGCGAGAAAGAAAACAGTATAATTTGACTAAAAAAGAGCTATTTAAATTAGTGGAGGAGAAATTAGATGAGGTACACTTTTGAGTAAGGAAAAAGACGAAACATTGCTAAATGAGCAAATAGTAGCAAGAGAAGTTAGGTGTGTTGGCGATGATGGCACTCAGTATGGTATTATAAGCAAAAATGAGGCTCAAAAAATTGCCGATGGTTTAGGGCTTGATTTGGTTCTTATCGCAGCCAATGCAAATCCACCAGTTTGCAAGATTATGGATTATGGAAAATTCAAGTATCAGCAAAACAAAAAACTTCGTGAAGCAAAGAAAAAACAGAGGATTATAGATATAAAAGAGATTAAACTTTCTGTAAAAATTGCTCAAAATGATATAAATTACAAAGTAAAACAGGCACGAGATTTTATACAATCAGGAAAACATGTAAGATTTAGAGTTTTTCTCAAAGGTCGTGAAGTTGCAAATCCAGAATCTGGCGTAGAGGTGCTTGAAAATGTTTGGAAAATGATGGAAGATATAGGCGAACGCGATAAAGAGCCATCTTTTGAAAGTCGTTATGTAAATATGCTTGTCGTACCAAAAAAATCATAAATTTAAAAACCTTCTAAGTATAGCTTGGCTAAAATTACAGGTTTCGAATAGTACTAAAGAGGGTTTTCTTCTATTAGAGAATATTCAGAGATAAAATTTCGTAAGAGGAGCATATATGCCGAAAATGAAAACGGTACGCGGAGCGAAAAAACGCTTTAAAGCTACGAAAAACAAAATTAAACGCGGTGCAGCATTTAGAAGCCATATTTTGACTAAAAAGCCTACAAAAAGAATACGTGGATTAAAAGAGGCAAAATATGTTGACAGCACAAATGAAAAATCTGTCAAAATAATGCTTTGCCAAGCATAATTTATAGAGTTTAAGGTTTTGATACAAGAGAGTATCATTTAATTTTTATATCCCCCTAAAAATTTAGGGAAAGTCTCAAAAAAGAGCACCAAAAGGTTAAGGAGAAAAAAATGGCAAGAGTAAAAACAGGTATTGTTAGACGCAGACGTCACAAGAAAATATTAAAATTAGCTCGCGGTTTTTATAGTGGCAGAAGAAAGCACTTTAGAAAGGCAAAAGAGCAATTAGAGAGAAGTTTAGTCTATGCTTATCGCGATAGACGTGCTAAAAAGAGAGATTTTAGAAGACTTTGGATTACGAGAATCAATGCAGCTTGTAGATTGAATGATATTAGTTATTCAAGATTTATGAATGGTCTTAAAAAAGGCGAAATTGAACTTGATAGAAAAATTTTAGCTGATATGGCTATGAATGACCCACAAGCATTTAGTGCTGTAGTTAAACAAGCAAAAGCTGCTTTATAATTTTACAAATATAACACAATCTTAGCGAAGTCCAACTTCGCTAAGTTACACAATAATCTTATACAATATCCGCAACTTTTTTCACAAGCCACACCGTTTAATTTTTTAATTAATTACTTATTTTGTTTGATGATAATTTATAAACTGATTAAAATTGGGCAATTGTTTTTAGTATGAAGATTTTTTATTTTAAAATACTTCTTTTAAAGTAGTGTTTATGTAGTAAATTATTCTTGTGCTTCGTTTATGAGTTTGTATGCAGTTATAAATTTATTTAACTTGTCTTTTGTTTTTTTGTTTTCTATAAGAAATTCCATAAATTTGATTGCCATTCCACTTGGTTCAGCACCACTTGCCCACTTGCTAGGCATATTCTTGCTGACACCCATAAGCTCTGATAATTCCTTATAGGTTATTCCCAATTCTTTACAGGTTTTTTTAACTATATTTTTTTCAGTTATGTCATTATCCATTACAAGCTCCTTTTAATTTATTTATTATCTTAACTTCAAAATATTAATTTTTAATTATTGTATAGTGCTATTTTATTTAAAAAGTTATTAATAACTGATTGTTTTCTTTATTTTGTGTTTTAAGATAAAAATAATTGTTGTTGTTTTTAGTAAATTTTTAGTAAAAGTTGAGTTAGTTTAAAGCTGTTTGATTGTTGTGAAAAGAGTTAAGGACTTAGAAAAAATAAGTCCTTAAAAAACTAAAGCTTTTTTTGCTCCTGCCATATTGTTTTCCTATATACATTATTATTTCATATTCAAAAAATCAATTCTATTGTCTTTTACTGACAATTCTTTCCCTTCAGTCTTTATCCACTCATCTATAATATCTCCACACTCGTTTCTTGCTTTATCAACAAGCTCTTTTCCACCTTTGCGTATATCTTCCCATCTCCGATAATTTTCTCTAAAATCTTTTTTACATTTTACTAAATCAATCCATTCACCTTTATCTTCTAACTCTTTAATCCATTTAGCAACTACTTCTTTGCCATATTTAACTTCTGCAACTTTTTGAGTTTTAGCTCTGCCTTTGT
>JAIRQK010000098.1 GCA_031256525.1 Campylobacteraceae bacterium | reverse complement strand
CAAGTATTTCGTTAGCAAAATTAACAATAACAAAAATTGGAATAGCAAAAATTGTAGCAAAAATCCCGAACAAAATAGCAACAAATAAACCTGTATATTTAAAATAGTTCATCAATAATTCCACTCCTCGTAATTTAAAAAATAATGCGATTATACATTTTTATATCTTATCTTTGAAATATCTATTTGTTAAAAATATTGAGATAAAAATTATAGACAATGCAACAATGGACAAAATGATAAGTCTTTTATAACCCATATAAATATCGAACAGTAGCAGACTCAAAAAAACAAAACCCATTCAAAATAAGCAATACCACTTATATTTTATATTCTGAACATTATGACCATACAGTAAACTAACACCTTCTAATAACGACATCGCTATATAAAATAAAATCATAAAAACAGTTACGGTTGCTACAAAAAAGCGTAAAGTATGTTTTGCAATTTCATCAAGTATCATAATTTGACTTTATACTTTTTCTTGCAACGATAACTGTAGCAACAACCAATGCGATAATAGCACCAAAAACACCTGCGGCAAGGATGCCTACAAATGAAAGCCCGAGAAATATAACAAAAAATAGACTGCCATACTTTAAATAAAACATTAATGTGCTTTTTACAAAATATTAATGTAATTATATATGCTAAAAATAAAATTAGTCTATAGGGTTTCATTCTTCGTTTTTTTGAGGTTTGTTAGGAGTGGGAAATGTTATAAAGTCGTGATGTAAGTGGCTCCGGATACTGGATTCGAACCAGTGACCAAGTGATTAACAGTCACCTACTCTACCGCTGAGCTAATCCGGAATATTTAAAAGAGGTGAAATTATAAAGAAATATAGTTAAAAAGTCAAGGGTTTTTTCGTTAAATTTTCTTTATGTGTGAAAAGTTATGAGATTTTATAAAAATTTATATTCGCTACATCTACAAGTTTTATTTTTTTCTCTTCTAATAGTTCAAAAAAATTCTGCTGAGTTTTTTTTGACATAATGTTTTTAACATCGCCTTCGCTTTGTGGACGCTTTTTTAGTAGCGACAAAATCTCATCTTTGTTTAAATCGTAAACACCTTTTATATTTTTGTCTCTTTTGGCGATATTAACTGGAATATTTTCGATAAATTTAGACAAAAACTCAAGTCTATCAACAGTTACAGCATCAACTTTATATGCACTTGGTCTGTCAATAGTGCCTATATCAACTCTATCTGGTTTTATTTTATTGAAAACTAAGTTAAGTTTTTCAAACTCTTCTTTAGTGTCGTTTAGGTCTTTTACAACTAAAACCTCTAAAACAAGAGAGTTTTTAAATTTTTTTCTAAACTCTATCATACCATTGATAACATCTTGTAGATTTATCTGCTTATGAGGTCGGTCAAGTTTTTTAAATATCTTTTCATCAGCACTATCGAGGGAAAGTTTAACAATATCAATATCCAAAAGTGCGTCTTGAATAGTTTCACTGCTAATCGTACTCGCATTTGAAAGGATAAGGAGTTTTTTCTCTTTTTTTATCTTATTTAGCTGGCTAACCAACTCTTTTAAGTTTGGATATAGCGTTGGCTCACCATTTGCGGTAATTGTTATAACTTCGATATCTGTATATTTTAAAAGCGATAAAGTTACATCTTTGATAACATCTACAACTAAAGGGGGATTTTTCACTTTATCAACAGTTTTTGCACCTTTTAGCTCACAATACAAACAGTCATAATTGCACTGTTTTTGCTCTGGACTTAAATCTATCCCAAGACTAAGTCCAAAGCGACGAGAACTTACAGGACCAAAAGTTAGACTCATCTAAATTGAAGTTCTCTCTTGAACCAAGCGTACAAAATATTTCGCATTTTCAACTGAGATGTCGGGAAGTATACCGTGTCCTAAATTGAAAATGTGTCTTCTATTTTTCATAACTTTTACAATTTTATCGACTCCTATATCTATAGCCTCTTTGCTGTAAAGTCTTGTAGGCTCCATATTTCCTTGAAGAACATATTTATCACCCAACTTCTCTTTGGCTAATTCGATAGGAGTTGACCAATCAACCCCGAAAACATCAAAATTTCCATCAATTTTATCTAAAAAGCCGCTAACACCTTTTGGAAACATTATAATCGGAATATGTGGATATCTTGCTTTTAAGTAGTCGCAAAGCTCTTTCATATAACTCCAACTAAATTCAAAAAACGCACTCTCTTCCAATGCACTAGCCCACGAATCAAATATCTGAATGGCGTTTACTCCGCTTTCAATTTGATTTTGCATATATAGCTTTAAAGCGTCTGTTACTTTTCTCAAAAGTGCATGTAAAAAATCAGGCTCAGAATATAGAACTTTTTTTACTTTTGCGTATGTTTTTGTTCCCTTGCCTTCAATCATATAAGTTGCTAAAGTCCAAGGTGCTCCACAAAAGCCTATCAATGCTTTATCTTTAGAGAGTTTAGCTCTTATGAGCCTTATAGCTTCATATACATACTCTAATTTTTTTGCACTCTCTTCAACACTAAGCATATCTAAATCTTTATAGTTAAGAATCGGTTTTGAAAAAACAGGTCCCTCGTCTTTTAAAAATTCTAATTTCATTCCCATTTCAAGCGGAACAACTAAAATATCACTAAATAAAATAGCTGCATCAACACCAAGTATATCAACTGGTTGAATCGTAACTTCACAAGCCTTTTGCGGGTCTTTACAAAGAGAGAGAAAATCTCCCGCTTCATCTCTTACTTTCATATATTCAGGCAAATATCTTCCAGCTTGTCTCATCATCCAAACAGGAGTATATGGAGTTTTTTTACCAAAACAAGCATCAACAAATATCATTAGTGTTTTCCATCTTTATTTAAAAAATAAAATCCAAGTGCAATGAGAAAAATAGCCCCCGCAAGATAAAACATATCAATTGGTGTTTCGTATTTTATATACATAACTTTTTGAAAAAATTTAACAATTAAAACCATTATTATAACTTTTGCAAGTTTATCTTTTAACTCATCAATAGAGTGAACCTCTAAAACACTAAGACCTTTCTCTTTGGCATCTTTAATTTCACATATAAAAAGTTCATATATACCAAAACTAAAGATAAGTAAAACAAGTGCCATTAAATAAAAATCGATAGCACCTATAATAGCACTTAATATATCATCATGAAATTTGCTACTACTCTTTCCACTATCTCCAATAATGAAATGATGCCAAGTATCAAGTAAAGCACCAAAAACATCATAACTTGCAACGACAAATATTATAATAGCACCCAATAAACTAAATATAACCGCCAGAAAGGTTATAAATCTAACCCTGAGTAATAATTGTTCAAAAATTTTCATTTGCCACTTTCTTCCATTTCTACCCATTTAAGAGCTATTCTAACCGCATTTGTAGCAGCTCCTACGCGAATTTGGTCAGCAACACACCAAAGATGTAAAATATTATCCTCATTTATATCTTTTCTAACTCTTCCAACATAAGTAAAATCCGTATCAGTTGAAATCATAGGCATTGGATATAAATTTTTTGCTGGTTCATCAACTAAAACAACATTTTTTGCATTTCTTAGGACCTCTTTTGCTTTTGCAACATTTATATCTTTTTCAAAATGAATTGTGATTGACTCTGAGTGAGAACGCATAACTGGAACTCTAACACAAGTTGCACTTATCTGCATTTTTTTGTTCATAATCTTCTGCGTTTCGTTGACCATTTTCATCTCTTCTTTTGTATAGTCATTTTCCATAAAAACATCAATATGAGGAATTAAATTTAACGCTATACGATGAGGAAAGGTTTTTGTTTCGCTCTCATCTAACTTAAATGCAAAAAAGTCTTGCATTTGTTGAACTAACTCTTCCATTCCGCCTTTTCCTGCACCACTTACTGCTTGATATGTACTAACATCAACTCTTTTTATCTCAAAAACATCATCAAGAGGTTTTAAAACATGAACCATTTGAATAGTTGAACAGTTTGGATTCGCTATTATCCCTCTTGTTCTCCACAAAGATATATCTTCTGGATTACATTCAGGAACGACCAATGGCACATCAGAATCCATTCTAAAATGGCTTGTATTATCAATTACAACTGCACCTGCTTCTGCTGCAAAATGTGCAAAATGTGCTGAAATGTTTCCTCCAGCACTAAAAAATGCGATATCTATATCATATTTTTCAAAAACATCTTCGGTAAGTTTTATGATTTTGTACGATTTGTTTTTAAATTCGATTTCGCTTCCAGCACTTCTCTCACTTGCAAGTGGTATTAAATTGTTAATAGGAAAATCAACCTCTTCTAATACTCTAAAAAGTTCCTCTCCAACCGCTCCTGTTGCACCTACAACTGCTACATTATATTTTTTCATTTTATTAGCCTTTTTTTACACTAAAAGTTTTTATGATTCGCTATCCAATACTTCATCAATATCGTCATCTTCTTCTTTTTGACATTTTGCTATGCTTACAACCTTATCATCACCCTCAACACTTACGACTTTAACACCGCTTGTATTTCGCCCTGCTTTTCTAATTGTCTCTGCATCAACTCTTATCATTTTTCCACTGCTTGTAAGAGCCATCAAATCTTTATCTTCTTCAACTATAACGATATCAACCAAATCTTTTGTTTTTGGTGTTAATTTCATACAAATCACACCTTTTCCACCGCGATTTTGAAGTCTGTACTCTTCTGCTGTTGTGCGTTTTCCGATACCTTTTTCACTAACTGCGAGAAGCTCTTCTTGGTCGTTAAATATAACCTCTGCCCCAACTACAAAATCATCTTTTTCCTTAAATCTAATGCCAGTAACTCCTCTTGCTGTTCTTCCAATCTCTCTTGTGTCACCAACATTAAATCTTATACACATACCTTTTTTTGTAACTATGAAAAGGTCTTTAGCCTCTTCTGTTATAACTTTAGCGGTTACTAAATTATCGTCATCATCTAAAGTTATAGCTCTAACTCCAATTGAACGAATGTTTTTAAACTCACTTAAATTTGTTCTTTTTACAATTCCATTTTTAGTAAAAAACGCTAATGATTTATTCTCACTAAAATCTGTTGTTGGAATAATTGCCATAATTTTTTCGTCCGCTTGAAGTTGTACAAGATTTACAACTGCTTTTCCTTTTGCTGTTCTACTTCCCTCTGGTATTTTATACACTTTTAACCAATAAAGCTGTCCGCGATCAGTTACAAACATCAAAGTATCATGAGTGTTTGAAATGAAAAAGCTCTCTATAAAATCATCATCATAAGTTGTAACTGCTATCTTTCCTTTACCACCTCTTTTTTGTTTTTCGTACGATTTCGAAGGAACTCTTTTTATATAGCCTCTATGAGTTATTGTTACTACCATAGGCTCATTTGGAATTAAGTCTTCAATATCGATATCATCATAATCTTCGACTATTTCGGTCAGTCTTGATGACTTAAACTTATCTTTTATCTCTTTAAGCTCGTCTTTAATAATAGCACTCAAGAGGTCTTCACTTTTCAAAATAGCACTCAGTTTTTCAATCTCAGCAAGTAGTTCTTGTAGCTCATTTTCAATTTTTTCTCTCTCAAGTCCTGTTAATCTTTGAAGTTTCATATCTAAGATAGCACCAGCTTGTGCTTCACTTAGACTAAATTTTTCAATCAAACCATCTCTTGCACTTGCAGTATCAGCACTTTTTTTGATAAGCTCAATAATAGCATCAATATTATCAAGTGCAATTTTTAAACCTTCTAATATGTGTGCTTTTGCTTTTGCTTTTTCAAGTTCATATATAGTTCTTCTAATAACTACCGTTTTTCTGTGTGTTAAAAATAGTCCCAAAAGCTCTAAAAGTGTAAATATTTTTGGTTCTTTATTGATAATCGCAAGCATAATAACACCAAAAGTTTGCTCTAAACTTGTAGATTTGAAGAGATTGTTTAGAACTATATCGCTCATCGCCTCGCGCTTAAGCTCAATTACAACACGAATACCATCCCTATCACTTTCATCTCTAATTTCACTAATACCATCAATTAATTTATCTTTAACTAAAGTTGCAACCTGCTCAACAAATCTTGCTTTATTTGTTTGATATGGTATCTCATCAACCACAACAACATCTTTGTTGCCTTTTTTTTCTATATGGGTTTTTGCTCTAACTTTGACTCTTCCGCGTCCAGTTTTATATGCTTCAATTATCCCTTTTTTGCCAAATATAACTCCTCCAGTTGGAAAGTCAGGTCCTGGGATTATCTCCATTATTTCCTCTACTGAAGTCTCAGGATTGTCAATTAATAAAAGCAGTGCATCTATAAGCTCACTTGGGTTGTGTGGGGGAATGTTTGTTGCCATACCAACCGCAATTCCGCTTGAGCCATTTAATAGAAGATTTGGTACGCGAGCTGGTAATACATCAGGCTCTTCAAGAGAATCATCATAATTTGGTACAAAATCAACAGTATCTTTTTCAAGGTCACGCAATAACTCTTCAGCAAGATGAGTCATTCTCGCTTCTGTATAACGCATAGCAGCAGCACTATCTCCATCAACTGAACCAAAGTTTCCTTGCCCATCAACTGAAGGAACTCTCATCGAAAATGGTTGGGCCATACGAACAAGAGCATCATAAACTGCAGTATCCCCGTGCGGGTGGTATTTACCGATAACATCTCCGACTATTCTCGCTGACTTTTTATATGGGCTACGAGAACCAACTCCTAAATCATTCATTGCGTAAAGAATTCTTCTGTGAACTGGTTTTAATCCATCTCTTGCATCTGGCAATGCACGTCCAATAATGACGCTCATAGAATAATCAAGATAGCTCGTTTTTACGGAATCTTCAATATTTATCTCTTGAATATCTTGATTTCTTTCAATATCACTCATATATATCCCCTGAGTTTTTAGTTTTAAATATAGATTGTACTTAAAATATCTTTTGTAATTGCTAAAATAGTATCAATATGTCGAAAATATTATATATTTTAGAGGTTTTGTTTTATAACATTTTTTAGTTTTTAGCATCAGCTAAAGTGAGTGCAAAAAGCACATCTATACTCTCTTTTTTCAATATTTGAAAAGCCTCATCAAGTGTCTGTCCACTTGTTATAATATCATCTATCAAAATAACACTGGATTTGCATTTTTTATTTAACTGAAACTTGCGTGGATTTTTTCTTCTATATTCGTAGCTTTTGCCACTATATTTAACACTATTTTTTGCTCTTAAGACTTTATATAGGGGCTTTATGTTTTTTGATTTTATAGCGTTTACCAAGATAGCTGTATGCGAATAGTTATCATCTACTCTATCATCAATGCCAATAGCGTAAATAGGCGAACTAAACTCAAACTCTTTTGCAAATTTTCCAAATGTCTCTTTTGCTATCTGTTTTAAAATTCTATGTCCCCAAAAACGATGTTTTACATGTAAAATAAGAGCGATGCTATCGTATGAAAAAAAACTATAAACTTTCAGTCCGCTATCTAAAACTCTAGTTCTTCTGTTTTGCATTAATAGCTTTGTTAAGCAGCTTTTGCAAACGCCTTTGAAAGATAGTTTTTCACATAAAATACAACGCAAAAACAGAACCTTTAAAAGTATAAGGCTTTAACATTTTAGCTCTATTTTGTTGTTTACAATACTCAAAGTAATCGTTATACTCTTCGTTCCCCATAGGATCCCCACCTCTTTATTTTAAATCTATCTTCTCTTAAAAGTCGTAAAGTTACGAACATTAACCAATACCCTACCCAATATCTCAAATTGTATTTGTGTGTCTGTCTGTTTATAGACAATAGTAGGGAATTGTGAATTATCACTTATTATATAGATACTCTCACTATTTGGAAAACCAAGATATTTTATCTGTAATAGTCCATCATAATTGATAAAGTAATAGTCTTCTTTCATAGGTAATTCATATCTTGTCTTTTTTTCAATTACAACCATATCATCTTCATAAAAGGTAGGTTCCATTGACCTACCAAAGACTTTACCTATCATTAAGTTTTTTTCTACAATATCAGGTGGTAATAGTTTCTTATCTATGTCTTGATAGCCTATTGTCTCTATCTGTTCTACATCTACTATACCACCATTACCTGCACCTAAGTATAGGTCTTTGATAGGTATGTTAAATACATCACTACTTATTTGCGGTAGTGATTGTTTAATTATGTGCATTGTCTCTTTATTTGGGTTTTTAAGAAACTCTTTAACAAAATCCAAAGTATCACTATCATTAAATATTTCGCCAACAGATACATCAAGCGATTTTGCTATAGGCGACCATAAGTTTTGAGGGATATTCCTTGTGCCATCAAGATAAGAATAAAATGTGGCTTTTGGTATATCTTCGCCGAATTTTAATTCTAATTCTTTTTTAAAATCAACTTTTTTTATATTTTTGCTGTTGATAATCTCAGATATCATTTTATGTGCTTTCAAATTATCCCTTTCCCTTTTTATTATTCTACCAAAATAAATTCCACAAAAATCAATCTATCTTCAAAACAGTTAAAAAAGCCTCTTGTGGAAGAACTACCTTGCCGATAGCCTTCATTCTTTT
>JAIRQK010000093.1 GCA_031256525.1 Campylobacteraceae bacterium | reverse complement strand
TTTACATTTTACTAAATCAATCCATTCACCTTTATCTTCTAACTCTTTAATCCATTTAGCAACTACTTCTTTGCCATATTTAACTTCTGCAACTTTTTGAGTTTTAGCTCTGCCTTTGTTCATAGCATCTTCAATAAAATCTAACCTACCTTGTTTAAGTTCTTGATTTTCACAACCACCAAAACTTAGTACCGCCAATCCTAAAACTAAAATAGTTAAAACATTTTTCATTTTCTCTCTCCTTAAAATAAAATTTGTGCATTGTAACACAAATAAGATATTAATTCAATATATATATATATCTAAATGAGTGTAATATATATAAGTGTAAAATAGTGTGTTGATAAAAATAAATAATTGTGTAGTTCTTATGATGGCTTAAATGAATAGAGTGGTGATTATAACGAGGTTTTGAGGGATAAAGTCGCATAATTTCTACTGTGCTATGTAAAAAAAGCAAGTTTGTAAGGTTTGGTTTGTAAACGAAAAAATAGAGATTTATTATTCTTTTAGGTGGTTGGCGGGAGTGTAAAGTTTGTTGAAAGTTATAAATATTTTTATCTTTATAGTTCATAATGCTAATGTTAGGCGTTAAAACTTGTTAAAAACCACATTTTTTTATCTTTATGTAATCTACTACTATTAGGCATCAAAATTTGTTAAGAATTGTAAATATTTTTATCTTTATAGTTCATAATGCTAATGATAGGTGTTAAAACTTGTTAAAAACTACAACTATATTTTATGTGCAAATGATGTGTAGTTGTATCTTGCTTGTGATTGATTTTAATAGATAAGAGGAAAATGGGATTTATCATTCTTTTAAGGTTTGGTTTGCTTTGAAATCGTTCAAGTTTGGCGGAAAAATACATGGCCGGGAGAGAGGGATTCGAATCCCCGGAGGCTCTCACCTCAACGGTCTTCAAGACCGCCGCTTTCAACCGCTCAGCCATCTCCCGAAAATTTAGAAAAACTACTCAGTTTTCTCTTTCACCCAAGTCGCACCGTCGTTAACCTTCTCTTTTGTCCAGTTACCGACTGCTTGTGTGTCTTGTTTAACGCCGCTCCAAGTATTGCTACAACCAGAAAACAGCAGTAGTAACAACGCAAATAAAGATAAAAGTCTCACACCTTACTCCTCATTTTTTTCTGGAGGCGACACCCGGATTCGAACCGGGGGTAAAGGCTTTGCAGGCCCGTGCCTTACCGCTTGGCCATGTCGCCCTACAATTCAAAAAAGGTGGTGCCCGGAGCCGGACTTGAACCGGCACGAACAAAACGTTCGAGGGATTTTAAGTCCCTTGCGTCTACCATTCCGCCATCCGGGCAAACAAAAACCTTGAAGTTTTAATGGAGCGGGAAACGGGGTTCGAACCCGCGACCCCAACCTTGGCAAGGTTGTGCTCTACCACTGAGCTATTCCCGCATAAAAAATCAAGATACGAAATATACCAAAATATTATTTAAAAGTAAAGTAAAAATTACACTTTGAGGCAATTATTTTTATTTTCTTTGGTTATAATTTGGATTATTTTATGTTTGGAGAGGTTTATTGTGCGTAGTGATAAGATAAAAAGCGGATTTGAAAAAACACCTCATAGAAGTTTGCTTCGTGCGACAGGGCTTAAAGATGAGGATTTTAAGAAGCCATTTATTGGTGTTGCAAACTCTTTTATAGAGATAATTCCAGGACACTTTTTTTTAAATGAGTATGCAAAAATCATAAAAGATGAGATAAGAAAAAATGGTTGTGTTCCATTTGAGTTTAACACAATAGGCGTTGATGACGGAATAGCTATGGGGCATGATGGCATGCTCTATTCGCTCCCAAGTCGCGAAATCATTGCAAACTCAATAGAGACGATGATGAATGCACACTCTTTAGATGCGTTAATCTGTATTCCAAATTGCGACAAGATAGTTCCCGGTATGATCATGGGTGCTTTAAGAGTTAATGTTCCAACAGTTTTTGTAAGTGGTGGACCTATGAAAAAAGGGTATAAAACTGATGGCACTCCACTTGATCTTAATAGTGCTTTTGAAGCAGTTGGCAAATATAATAAGGGCGAGATGAGCGAGGAAGAGCTTTATTATATAGAGTGTAATGCATGTCCGAGTGGTGGTTCGTGTTCAGGTATGTTTACTGCAAACTCTATGAACACTTTAATGGAAGCTATGGGCATAGCACTTCCCGGAAATGGTACTATTTTGGCTTTAACAAAAGAGCGTGAAGAGCTAATAAGAAAAGCCGCAAAAAGAGTTTGTGAAATAGCACTTGATGATAGGTTTAAGATAAGAAACATATTGAATGAAAATGCAGTGCGAAACGCCTTTGCTATAGATATGGCAATGGGCGGAAGTTCAAATACAATTTTACATATGTTGGCAATCGCAAAAGAGGCTGGAGTTAATTTTGATATTAAAAACATTAATGACATAAGCAAAAAAGTAGCTCACATAGCAAAAATCGCCCCTTCGCTTAGTACGGTTCACATGGAAGATGTACACCGCGCTGGTGGAATGAACGCGGTTATGCGTGAAATTTCAAAAAGAGATAATGGAACACTATATCTTGATAGCTTGACTGTTACTGGTGAGAGTTTAAAAGAGCGTATAAAAGATGCTGTCATAAAAGATGAAAATGTTATCCATACGATAGACAATCCTTATTCTCATGTTGGCGGTCTTGCTATTTTATTTGGTAATTTGGCACTTGAAGGGTGTGTTATAAAAACAGCAGGTATTATCGGAAGCAGAAGTTTTACTGGAAAAGCGGTCTGTTTTGATTCGCAAAAAGATGCTATCGTTGGTATCATGAGAGGCGATGTAAAAAAGGGTGATGTTGTTGTTATAAGGTATGAGGGACCAAAAGGAGGTCCTGGAATGCAAGAGATGCTAAGTCCAACTTCACTTATAGTGGGAATGGGTCTTGGAGCTGATGTTGCACTAATTACAGATGGAAGATTTTCTGGAGCTACGAGAGGATTAAGCATTGGGCATGTTAGTCCTGAAGCGGCTGAAGGTGGACTTATAGGGATAGTTGAAAATGGCGATACCATAGAGATTGATGTAGATGCTTACTCAATAAATGTAAAACTCGATGAAGATACCATCAAGCAAAGAGAGAGTGTTTTTAAGCCAAAAGTAAAAGATATACAGGGAAGCTGGTTAAAGCAGTATCGCCAGTTAGTAACAAATGCAAGTAACGGAGCAGTTTTAAAAACAGAGTAGTTTAAATTACAAATTAAAAAACACTTAACATACAAGTCAGTTTGTATGTTAAGTATAAAAAAGTTAGTTATTTAACTCCAGCACCAAAAGAACTACCATCACTAACTTGTTGTTTTGTTTGTGCAGCACCATGTTCTGATACTGTATAATCAGTTAGTATTTTGGTTTTTCTGTTAAATGTTGCCGACAAAGTTTTTGAGTAGCTATTGCCTGTGTTATCGGTAACATAAGGAAGATAATCAACAATTCCAGTCTTGTTTTCTGTATATGTGTATACCCACAATTCATTGCCCTTTTCATCCAAGCTTTTGCTTATTGGATTGCCATATAGACGAACCAAATCTTGTTGAGTGGTTTTACCTTTTTTTAGGTTTGATTCTATTTCATTCAATGAGATACTCTCTATACCCAAACTACCGCTTTTTGTTACACAACCAGCAAATAGAACTACTGTAAAAACTGCCATCACAAAACCAATTAACATTTTGTTAATTTTCATAAAAACCCCTTACAAAAAATAATTTATAGACGAGTTGTATCATAAAAACACATAGACTAAAATAAAAAAGTTCTACTTTTACAGAACAGTTGTCACAAAAATGTAACAAAAGGAAACGAAAATTTATATGCAAAGAAATTTTTTGCATATAAATTAAGTAAATTTTATTTTATTTCTAACGAAGAGATAAAGTCACCATATGCTTTTTGAGTTTTTTCTATTTTAGAGAGTGCGGTACTTATCTTTTTGGTGGTAGCT
>JAIRQK010000048.1 GCA_031256525.1 Campylobacteraceae bacterium | reverse complement strand
CTCTTTTATGCCAATAGTCTATCCAAACAGCAGTGAAAATTGGTATGATTGTCTCTACAAATCAATGCAAGAAGAGCTATCAAACCTTAAAAATAAAGAGCAAATTTAAGTAATTATTCTGTTTATTTTGATAAAATTTCAGGCTTAAAAAAAATACAAGGAAGATAGATATTATGGCAAAACATAGATTTCAAACAGAGGTTACACAACTTCTAAATTTAATGATAAACTCTTTATACTCAAACAAAGAGATTTTTTTAAGAGAGCTGATATCAAACGCTTCGGACGCTCTTGATAAATTAAATTTTTTAACTTTGACCGATGAAAACTTTAAAAACCTCAAATATGAACCAAAAATCGATATCTCAATCAACAAAGATGCGAAAACCATAACAATTTCTGATAGCGGAATTGGAATGAATGAAGAGGATATGATAAATAATCTCGGAACAATTGCAAAAAGCGGAACAAAGTCATTTTTAGAAAACTTAAGTGGTGATGCTAAAAAAGATTCTATGCTAATTGGACAATTTGGTGTTGGTTTTTATTCTGCTTTTATGGTCGCTGACAAGATAGAGGTATTGAGCAAAAAAGCAAATGATGATAGTGCGTACTTGTGGATTAGTAGTGCAGGAAATGACTACACGATAAAAAAAGCCGCGAAAGAGACGCACGGAACATCTATAATTTTATATATAAAAGAAGATGAGCAAGAATTTTTAAACGACTATAAAGTAGAGAGCATCATCACTAAATACTCAAATCATATTCAATTTCCTATCCATATGAATAAAGAAGAGTATGTTCCAAACGAGGAAGAAGGCAAAGATGGAACTTATGAAACTAAAAATGTTCAAATAAACAGAGCTTCGGCACTTTGGAGACTCCCAAAAACAAAAATAACAGATGATGAGTATAAAGATTTCTACAAGCAGATATCTCACGACAGTAGCGACCCTATTTTGTGGACACATACAAAAGCTGAAGGTTCTACTGAATATACAACACTTTTTTATATCCCTTCAACTGCACCATTTGACCTTTTTAGAATGGACTACCAATCTGGCGTAAAACTATATGTAAAAAGAGTTTTTATTTCAGATAGCGAAAAAGAGCTGCTGCCTCCATATTTGAGATTTGTGCGTGGAATTATTGATGCAGAAGATTTGCCATTAAATGTAAGTCGTGAAATTTTACAACAAAACAAGATTTTAAATACAATTAAAAAATCCTCAATAAAAAAAATATTAGGCGAACTTAAAAAATTAATGGATAGCGATAAAGAAAAATATCTTGAGCTTTACAAAATCTTTGGAAAAGTTTTAAAAGAGGGGCTTTACAGTGATTTTGAAAACAGGGACTCTATTTTGGAACTACTACTTTTTAAATCAAGCAAACGCGACAGTTTAGTATCATTAAAAGAGTATAAAGAATCAATGCAAAAAGAGCAAAAAAGTATTTATTACATAACTGGCGAAAATGAAAATATGCTCAGAAATTCGCCTTTGATTGAAAAATTTAAAAAACAAGATATTGAAGTTTTACTTTTAGATGATGAAGTTGATGCTATTGTTATTCCAATGGTTCACGAATTTGACAAAACACCATTAAAACCAGTGAACAATTCTAACATTGATGAAGAGATAAAAAACGATGAAAAAACTTCAGAAAAGAATAGTCAAAAATTTGCACCTTTGATAGTTAAAATGAGAGAGATTTTAAAAGATGAAGTGAAAGATGTCAAAATTTCAAATAGACTTGATGACTCTCCAAGTTGTTTGGTATATGATAAAGATGACCCTGATTTTCAAATGCAGCAAATGCTAAAGCAGATGGGGCAAGATAATTTACCAAAAGTAAAACCTATTTTAGAGATAAATGCAGAACATGAAATTCTCAACAAGCTACTAAAACAAGACAATGTTGCTATTTTAAATGATGTCTCATTTTTGCTTTTAGATGAGGCGAGAATGAAAGAGGGAATGAAAATAGAGGATATGACAAAAATTGAAAAAAGATTAAATTCTCTAATTTCAAAAGCACTTTAATAAAACAGATCCCTTTACATACAGCATCTATTTGTAAAGGGATTTAATAGTTTCGAATGTGTTTCTGTTATACTTGATATTCTTTAATAATATGGTTTACAGTTTATACAAAATAAATTAAGGAGAGGTAATGTCTAGAAAAACCAAACAAAATTCAAGCTCTAACGAAAGCGTTGTTGTTAGTCAAGAAGAAGAAGTGTCTGAAAGGATTAAGCATAAAGAACCACCAGTGTTATTTGATAAAACGCAAGCAATAATTGCAAAACTGTCATCAATGCTAAATGCTCCTATTATCACCTATTGGAATAGTTTTCGTGGTGGAGTTTGCCACAATGATGTTGTTGTTTTATACGATATCCTTGAGAGTATTGGCAAGCAGGAGAAAATTTACATATTTATAAACAGTAGTGGCGGAAACGGAAGGTCAAGTTCTCGTATGGTAAACTTACTTCGCCAATATACAAATAAAATAATCGCCATCGTTCCGCTTGAGTGTGCTTCAGCTGCAACTATGCTTGCAATTGGTGCTGATGAGATACAGATAGGACCACTTGGATATTTAACTGCTGTTGATACATCTTTAACTCATGATTTATCACCTCTTGATAGAGACAACAATAGAGTAAGTGTGAGCTTAGATGAGTTAAATAGAACAGTAAAACTTTGGGAAGAGCATGCAACAAAAAATGATGCCGCTACAAATCCTTATCAGTTTTTATTTAACTATGTTCACCCACTTGTTATTGGTGCAGTTGATAGAGCTGAGAGCTTATCAATTATGCTTTGTGAGGAGATTTTAACAACCCATATGAACGACAAAGACAAAGCAAAACAAATCGCAAACACTCTGAATTCAAAATACCCTTCACACGCATACCCAATTATGTTTGAAGAGTCAAAAAAGATTGGTCTTAATGTAACAAGAATGGATAAAGATATAAACACCCTACTTCTTGATTTGCATAAAATATATTCTGAAATGGGGCAACGCGCTACGGTGGACTATGATGAGAAAAATTCACACTCAAATGAGATTTTAAATATCCACGAAACATTCAACAACCAGATATTTTTCCAAAATGATAAAGATTGGTTTTATAGAGCTGAAGAGAGACGTTGGATAACTTTAAATGACAATTCGAGTTGGAGAAAAATTTGTAAAATTGATGGCAAAATCACAAAAACAATTTTACATGTTGAGTAACAAAATTTCTTTATATGTGATTTTTTGCATATAAAGAAAGGTCTGTTTCCAAACTGTTAAGCCTTGTTTGGTATAATAATGACTTTTTTACAATTAACATCTATAGGATTTTTATGTATCGTTTTGCTCCTTCACCAACTGGAGATATGCACATTGGAAATTTAAGAGCTGCTATCTTCAACTATGTTTGTGCCACTCAAAAAAATAGTGGTTTTTTTATTCGTATTGAAGATACAGATCAAGAGAGAAATATTAAAGATAAAGATAAAGAGATTTTGAAAACTTTAGAGGTTTTTGGACTAAAATATGAACATCTATACTATCAAACAAAAAATATAAAGTTTCATCGCCAACTTGCAATGCAATTAGTACAAGAAAACAGGGCATTTGCTTGTTTCTGTACAGAAGAGGAGTTAGAAAAAAAGAGAGAAGCTGCAAAAAAAGCTGATATTCCTTATAGATATGATAACACCTGCTTAAATTTAAACAATGAAGAGGTTTTAACCAATGAAAAACCTTTTGTAATTCGTATAAAACAGCCGACTATTCCCATAACATTTGAAGATGGTATAAAAGGTACACTTACATTTGAACCAAAGGATATAGATAGTTTTGTTATCCTTAGACAAAATAAATATCCAATGTACAATTTTGCTTGTGCAACAGATGATATGCTACAAGGAACTACACATATTATTCGTGGTGAAGACCATGTATCAAATACTCCAAAACAAGAGCATATAAGGCACTCTTTAGGATATGCAAAAACTTTAAAATATGCACATTTGCCAATTATACTAAATGAGAGTGGCAAAAAAATGAGCAAACGAGATGATGCTTCGAGTGTAAAATGGCTGCTTGAAGAGGGATTTTTGCCAAGTGCTATCATAAATTATCTTATTCTTTTAGGCAACAAAACTCCTACTGAAATCTTTACTTTGGGCGAGGCTTTGCAATGGTTTGATATAAAAAATGTATCAAAATCTCCTGCGAGATTTGATATAGATAAACTTCGTCAAATAAACAGAGAACATATACGCTTGTTGGAAAATGGTACTCTTGCAAAAATGTTTGATTATGGTGATGAAAATATTGGCAATCTTGCAAAATTATATACAGAAGAAGCAAGTACTATTAAAGAGATAAAACAGAAAATCAGCACGATATTTTCCAAAAAAAATGCACCAGATGGCTTTGAAAACGAGTTTGAATTGATAAAAAATGAGCTTTTAAATGCAGATAGTTTTGAAACATATGATGAGCTTAAAAATTATATTATGCAAAAAACAAATCTAAAAGGAAAGTCCTTATTCAAGCCTTTACGAATGCTTTTAAGTGGTTTCGAACACGGTCCAGAATTGGTTCTGCTCTATCCAATTATCAAACCATATATCAAAGAAATTATAAAATGACCCTACAAAATTTTTTACTTGCACTTGCAGAAACATTTAGTATGGTTATAAACTTATACATTTGGATAATTATAATCTCTGCACTTATCACATGGGTTCAACCAAATCCATACAATCCAATAGTCCAAATTTTAAATCGCCTAACCAGTCCTGCTTACAGAGTTGTCAAAAAGTTCATAAATCCAGTGTTTGGCATGGTTGATTTAACTCCACTTATTATTATTTTAACACTTCAATTTTTAAATATATTTTTAGTTAGAAGTTTACAGGCGGTTGCTTATGGTATTACACAGAATTCTTGTTTTTATTGTTATTGGCACTAATTTTTTACTTTCTGCTCCACTTTCGTATAATGAAATCATAAAAAAGCCAAAAAGTATT
>JAIRQK010000045.1 GCA_031256525.1 Campylobacteraceae bacterium | reverse complement strand
CTTTTAGACTCTCTTGATTGCACGAAATGTAGATAATATTTTTGAAATTTTTAACTAAATTTCTGCTTATCTCATCAAGTCCAGACCTTGGCGGGTCAACTAAAATATGTGAAAAATTGTAGTTAGTTATCTTTATATCTTTCAGCCTTTTAAACTCTCTTTTTTCACTATAAGCATCAGCAAACTCCTCTGAACTTAACCTTATAAACTCAATATTGCCAATGTTATTCAAGAGACTGTTTTCATTTGCGGCTTTTATGGAAGTTTTAGATATTTCTGTTGCTAAAACTCTATCAAAATAATAGCTCAAAGGAAGTGTAAAATTCCCATGTCCACAGTAAAGCTCAAGCATATCATCTCTTTTTTGTCCTTTTATCTCATCTAAAACAAAACCTATCATCTTTTCATTTATAAAAGTGTTTGGCTGCGTAAAACCTGTGTCATACATCTTATATTTTATCTCTTTTTTATCTACGCACAAAATTTCATACACAAAATCATCACTTATAACTCTTTTTACGCCCCTACTTCTTGCAATAACTTTTATATTTAACTCTTTTTCAACCATTTTTGCATACTCATCAAAACTCTCATCAATTTTTTTGTGATATAGCAAAGTTACCAAAGTTTCATCTTTTGTGCTTAAAAATTCAACTGCAAAAAGTTTAAATCTTAGCACTTGACATTTTTTTATCATCTCTAAAAGTTTCGGCATTAAATTATAGATATTTTCAACAACTTTTGGACAATTTTCAATCTTTACAACCTCTTTTGTATTTAATCCGTGCATTGCATACGATACATTTTCATCATCATGCCATATGATAAATTCTGCTCTTGCTCTATAGTGGATATTTTTTGATTCGCAAAAAACAAAATCTTTTATCTGCAAAAAATCAAAATTTATTTTTGAGTTTTCGATTTTCAACTCTTTTTGTTGCTGATAATTTAAACCATAAAGTGTGCAACTTCCGCATTTTCCAAAATATTTACAGACCAAATTTTTCTCCTAAATAAAATGATATTATAACTTAAAAATGATATTTGCTATAATTTAGCATTTCAAAGGAGAAAAAGGGTGAAACAGATTATTTTAAGAATTTTATTTGTTGTTCTACTTTTGGTTTTTACTTTAATTTGGGAAAAACTTACATGTACGCTTTTTATGTTGTTTTTTGCGTGTCTGTTTTTAGCCATTTTTTATGAAGTTTTTACATATATTTCAGCTTTAAAACATACGCTTTTAGATGGAATTTTTGGTAGTGATAGCAAAATAAAAAAAATACTAAATGGCAAACTTTTACTCTATATAAAAGCTTTTATAGTAAGTTTTACATTGAGTTTGATTGTTCTTTTGGGTCTTAGTGCGATTGATAATATTCTATTTATCTTGACCTTTTTAGGAATATCTCTTTTTGTGATACTTCTGAAAATATTTAAAAAAGTAGTGCAAAATGAGCTAAATTACGGCTATTGGTACGCAAAAAAGTGGGTATTTTTGCTCTTTTCTCTGATAATGGTTTTTATCTATGGTACTCTTTTTGGGCTTACATTTGAACCAATTTTAACAAACAACTCTTTTTTTGAACACATAAGAACAATATCTCACAATCCAGAAGTAAATTGTATAATTTATAAAGATTTACATGTTGGAACGCTCTATCTTAATGATATGAAAATATGGCTATATTCAAGTTTTTTAAGCGAAAATATCTCTATTTTTAGTAAAGTTTTTGTAACTATTTTTCTCTGTTTTAGTCTCTTTTCATATTTTTTTGCGATTGCACACCTCTATTCGTTTATTTTGCATATAAACACAAAAGAGATTCCAGAAAAACTAAAGCCAGGACTCTTTGTTTTGACACTTTTTGCTTTAGCGATTCTTAGTGCTACGCTTTTTTTTAGCGGTTTTTTAAAAAAACAAGACCATTTTTTTAAAACTAAAACTTCACACACTGAAGAGGTTTTTAGATTGGTCTTAGGTAGTGATTTTATAGAAGTTCCAAAAAATGAGATTCCACAAATATTGCAAAATATACATCTAAACAAAGAGAATATTTTGGACAATTCAAAAACTTCTATTGACACTCTTGTTGATGAGGCTTTTGATATAGCTACTCCAAAAATAACAAAAGCTATGTCAGAGTGGTATTTTTCGATTTTGACTGATTACGCTTTGCTTTTGCATTGGGCAACAAAAGGCTCTGTTGATGATATGGTCGTGGAAAAATTTAATGAAATATTTAGCAAAAATTTTCCAAACGATATTGATGAAAAATTTCTATATATAAAAAATGAATTTGAAAAAAACTTTAGCATAAGCACGATAAATGTAATGAAAAAGTATGATATGAATATAAATATACAAAATAACAATGATATACTTTATAATGCCCTATCAAACTCCTTTAAAGAACTATCTTCAAATAGCTTTAAAAAACTATCCTTTAGTGCTGGAATAAGTGCTACATCACTTGGTGTTTTAGGCGTATTAAGTGCAAAAGGAAGTCTTAAACTTGCTGGAAAAATAGCTGCAAAAACCGCTACAAAAGGAGGTGCTTCATTGGCTGCTGGAACGAGCGGACTTAGCTGCGGACCATTTGCGGTTATATGTTCGCCTCTACTTGCAATTGGCACATGGGTTGGGGTAGATTATGCGATTACAAAACTTGATGAGAGTTTCAATCGTGAAGAGTTTGAGTCTGATATAGTGCAAAGTTTAGATGTTGGACGAGAAAATTTAAAAAGAGATATGTTTGAGGCTTTGGAAAATTATTACAGCGAGATAGAGAAAAACCTAACAGAGAAAATGTTAAAATAGCCCTATAAGAAGGCTATTTTAACTAATCAACCAATTCAAAATTTTCTATTAAACTAAAATTTAGATATTTGTATATCTCTTCTTCTCTGCCTTGCAGTTTTTCAGGAACAATACTCATATACTCTTCAATAC
>JAIRQK010000030.1 GCA_031256525.1 Campylobacteraceae bacterium | reverse complement strand
GGGAGCGTAATCTCTTTGTCAGCTATCTGACTAACGCCATTATGCTCTAAACCAAATCTATTTCTAAAGCCCATACCACCTTCATTAACAGGCTTTGAAGTATCCCAAAGTATCGGGCTACCCGGATGTTGCTCGTCCCAACAAGGCCACGGAAGTCCATAATATTCGCCTTTCATTTCTCCTTTGCCTTCAAAAGTTTGCGGGTCAAATAGATGCCAATTCTCTTGATGACGTTTTAGTCTCTCTGGTGTCCACCCTGTAAGTCCTATCGACTTTACGGTTCTTGCCATCTCTCTTAACGCATCATCTGGCCAAATGAAATCTTCTTTATATTGAACAATTTTGCCTTTTTCGACTTTTGATTTCATACCAAGCACTAACTCATCATAAAAACCAAATTTTTTAGCAAATTCAAAAATTACCTCTTGATCTTGTTTGCTCTCATAAAGTGGTTTTACAACTTGACTTCTCCACTGTGCAGCTCTATTTGTCGCTGTTGCAGTACCCTCACATTCAAATTGAGTAGTAACAGGAAGTATATAGATACCATCTTTTCTATCGGTAAGTATCGCAGCTTCGTTTACAAATGGTTCGGCAATAACCATCAAATCCAACTTCTCAATAGCCTCTTTAATTTTCACTTGTTGACTCATAGAGGTGATACCAGTTCCCTCTATCCAAACAACTCTAATTGGTGATGATGAGTAGGTTTTCTCCTCTTGAAGAACTCCTTGCCACCATTTTGAGAGCGAGAAGCCTTTTTCATGCATCCATTTTCTGTTTCCGCTTTCATCAATCTCTGAGTGAAATCTATTTTGCATATATTCAAAATCGACATTCCAGCTTTCACAAAAATATCTCCAATCATTTGGAGTAAGCCCATAATATCCCGGTAAACTATCAGCAAGATTTGCCATATCAGTTGCACCTTGAACATTATCATGCCCACGGATAATATTACACCCGCCACCTTTTCTTGCAGCATTTCCAGTTACAAGAGCAAGGATTGGCAATATTCTCGTATTTGAGCTACCAACTGAGTGTTGAGTAATACCAAGCGACCAAGCTATATTTGCTGGTTTTATGGTTGCGTACATTTGAGCTACTTTCTCAATTAACTCTACAGTAGCACCGGTTACATCAGAAGTGTGTTCTGGTGTCCATTTTTTAGCCTCTTCTTTTATTAAGTCAATTCCATAAGTTCTCGTTCTGATAAACTCTCTATCTTCCCAACCATTTTTAAAGATAATATGTAAAAGTCCATAAGCAAACGCTATGTCTGTTCCCGGACGTATTCTCACATAAATATCTGCTTTAGCAGCACTTCTTGTAAAAACTGGGTCAACAACGATAAGTTTTGCACCGTTTACATCTTTAGCTTGCAAAAAGTGTTTAAATCCAATAGGATTTGCGACAGCTGAATTTGCACCTATCATCAAAGATAGTTTTGTATTTTGTACCACATCACCAAAATGGTTTGTCATAGCACCATAACCCCATGTATTTGCCGCACCGGCAACAGAAGCACTATGTCAAATTCTTGCTACGTGGTCAATATTGTTTGTACCCCAAAAAGCAGCAAACTTTCTAAAATAGTATGATTGCTGACTGTTAAATTTTGCAGAACCTAAAAACTGAACTGCATCTGGTCCGCTCTCTTCGCGAATTTTTAACATTTTTGAAGAAATTTCCTCGAGTGCTTGATCCCAACTGATTCTTTTCCACTCGCCATTCTCTTTTTTCATAGGATATTTGATTCTCTGTTTTGACTTTGTCAAATCAATCTGGTCAGTACCTTTACAGCAATGACTTCCCTCACTTATAGGGTGATCATGTGCTGGTTCTTGTCTTATCCAAACACCATTATGAACTTCTGCTTTTATGCCACAACCTGCCGAACAAATCGAACAAATAGTTTTAACTATCTTGCTACCTGGATATGGATTTTTAATCTCCTCATCAGTAGCATTTCTTATGTTATCACTATGTGCCAATAGGCTAGTTGCACCAAAACTTGCACTTCCAAGAGCTGCCATCTTTAAAAATGTACGGCGTCCTACTCTTGAAGGGCTTTGTAAGTGTTGTGTGTTACCCATACTTGCTCCTTAAGCCTCATAGGATCTTTTATAATAAAGCTCCCACGCTTTAGTCTCTTTGTACAATATCTCTTTTTTGCGAGATTTGCCTAAGACGACTCCACTGCCCTCTTTGCCACTTGTTTTTGCATTTGCTCCAACTACTGCAGCACCCACTACAACAGCACTTGCTTGTAGTGTTTTCTTTAAAAAGACTCTACGCTTCTCTTGCATAAATATCTCCTTGCTTTAGTTACTCTTTTTGCCGTAAAGAGTTTGTTAAAAAAAGGCTATTCTCTTAACAAAATCCTCACAACCCCAAAAACTTAAACTCTATTTCAAGTCTAAAGCGACTAACACCTATAATTTTATCTCATTCATATCTCTCTCAACTCTCTTAGCAAATGGTTTTCTATCTTTTTTTATAACTACACTCGTTCTCTCTTTGCTACTTGATTTGTGTGAAGGATCAATGCCTAAATAGAATCTCTCAAACTCTATAAAATCACCAAGCAAAACCGCACTATTTTTGTAAAAATCACCCTTTTCGTGAATATAGAGAATATCAGCAAACTCATCTAAGCACTCATTTAGCAACTCTTTAAAAACCTCTTTTGCAAGTTTTAAACCCTCTTCATCTCCATCAACACCTGAATTTATCAAAGCATTCATAAACGAAAAGAGAAAAGTTATATTATCATCTGGGTCATTAGTGTGAAACTCGTTTTTTCTAAATTTTGACCCAAATACAAATCCAGCAGCCTTAACTCTCTTTTGTCCATCATCTCTACCCTCATCAAAATATGAAACACTCATGGGAACAAATGTGCTATCAGGGGAGACAAAAACAGCATTTTGTTCATCTTTTAAGGTTTTTAAGCTATCATTTTCTAAAACCAGAATCATCTGTTTTATTGCATTTTTAGACTCTTCACTCATTGGATTGTTTAGAAACAACTCCAACATTTTTGAAATATCATCTATCTGCTTATCGGTGTCTATAAAACTAAAAATCGTCTCAAAAAATTTGTAATATATCGCTCTTGCTTGTTCAATATCTCTATTTTTTACCATTTTCTATCTCTCTTTGTTCATTAAAAATATGCTCTTGAAACATCAGTTTTGGTTTACACTGGGCACAACAATAGAGCGTTTTTGTCTTAACCTCATCATTGACAAAAAACGGTTTTATCATATTTGCAATTTTCTCAACTGAACGTTTTGTGGCAAATGGCACTCCACACACAACACACTCAAACATCTCATCTTTAGCAGCAATAGAAGCACTAAACCATAAGGAGTTTAGAGGAATTTCGCCCCTTATAACCTCTATACACTTCTCTGGACAAGCAAACTCGCAATATTTGCATGTTGTACAAACTGAACTATTAACTCTTAAACTAAAATCCTCTTCACAAGCACTCAAAGCACCAACATTACAAGCACCAACACAACTTAAGCAGAGTGTACATCTATCTTTATCGATATTTACAACTCCATAATGTACATTTTGTCCAGTTTTTGCCACTCCAAGATCATCTTTTCCAACTAAATGCGACAAACGAGCCGAAAAAATCTCCCTCTTTTTAAGACCATCTTCATCTATTCCGTAGTGAGAATTTTCAAAAAAACATATCTCTTTAAGTGCTGTTTTTAACTCCTCTTCATTTGTCGCAACCGTGATAGCTTCTCTTTTATATTTTACTCTATATATTTGATTTAAAATAGAGATAGCATCACTACTTGCAGGAGAAATGAGGTCAGTAAAGAAAACTATCTTAGATTTACTCTCTTGCAAAAGTGTTAAAAAGTGTGTTTCATCAAGATACTTCTCACCTTCAATAGCAAATGGCAGAACACCTTTTGGCAGTTTTATATTTAGAGAGTTTAAAACTTTAGTCATCTTTCTTGGAATTATGAGTGCTACTTTATCTCTGTAGAGTTTTGCAACTTCAGAAAATGCAAAATGTGTCATTTGCGTATAATCAAGTGCACCGGATGGACAGACACTAACGCACTCACCACAGCCCTCGCAGTCAATATGAGAAAAAATAAGCTCTCGATTTTCATCATTTTTTGTAATTGCAACTGTAGGACAAACTTTAGCACACTGTGCGCAAATCTCCTCTCTTCTTTGGTGATATTGGCAAATATCTACATTGTATGAGATAAGATTTTTATATTTATAGAGACCGAGTTTTGATTTTAGCCTATCAACTATCTCCTCTTCATCTAAACCACTAAAGTCATAAATGCCACTTTGTAAAATAGCGTGTTTGGGGGCATTAAACCAGACTATTTGGTCAGTTTTTACCTCATTTATCTCATCTTCGTTGATACTAACTCCAACTTTAAGCTCTCCTAAATGCCCCTCAATATATGAAATTTGTTCAGGCTTAAGTAAAATTGTCTTAAAATTTGCCTCTTTTAATTTTGACACAATAGGTGGATTGCCACTACTTATAACAAGCAGCAAATTACCAATCTCTTGCTCATAATCAAAATAACGAGCCATATCATACGATATCATTCTTGCATCATATAGGGTTTTGACCGCAGAAATTTTACTATTTATATCATCTTGGGAAGAGTTTATATAAAAATCGATTTCAGGAGCAAAAATATCAGCCCCTACTTTATCTGAATTTGAAACGATACAAGTAAAATCTTTTTTACCTTCATCTTGCATAATGTATATAGAGTCATCAAGCGGGAATTCTAACCTATTTTTATT
>JAIRQK010000094.1 GCA_031256525.1 Campylobacteraceae bacterium | reverse complement strand
TTTTTTTTTTTTTTTTGGGTCCATAATAGCACCGATTGTTTTTAAAATTTTCAAGTCAGAACAGTCAAGGAAGCCAAAATTTAAACTACCATTTATAAACAAAAGAGTTTTTTTCAAACTAAATTTTAGAAGTTTTATTGGCAAAACACCAGAATTAACCATAAACAACGAAAAAGATGATGCAAAAGTTGTTGCAATATTTGCTGGTTGTTTAACAAACTATCACTATACAAATGTTGGCAAGAGTTTGATGAGCATACTATCAGAGTTAAAAATAAATGTATATCTGCCAAAAAAACAGCAATGTTGTGGTGCTCCAGCTTTTTATACAGGGGATTTTAAAACAGTTGATGCACTTATAAAAAGAAATGTAGAGTATTTCGAGACTTTTATAGATGATGTTGAAGCTATAATTATTCCAGAGGCAACTTGCGGTGCAATGATAAAGGAAGATTGGGAAAAGTTTATGCATAAAGAGCCAAAATGGCAGGCAAGAGTTAAAAGACTTTTGCCAAAAATTTATCTTGCTACTGATTGGCTTTACAATGAAACAAATTTAGAAGAGTATCTTAAAAATAGTGATACAAAGTCGGACAAAACCATAACCTATCACGACCCGTGTCATGCAAGAAAAGTTTTGGGAATTTACAAAGAGCCACGAGCACTTTTAAGAGCAAACTACAATTTAATTGAGATGAGTAATTCAAATCAATGTTGTGGTTTTGGTGGCATCACTATGCAGACTGAAAAATTTAAGTTTTCAAACAAAGTTGGAGTTTCAAAAGCAAAAATGATAGAGCAAAGCAAAGCTCAAATTGTTAGTGCAGAGTGCAGTGCTTGTAGAATGCAACTTGTAAATGCGATGGATAGCGAAGAGGTAGATGTAGAATTTAAGCACCCATTGGAGTTAATAGCAGAAGTAATTTATAAAAGTAGGTTAAATAAAGTTAATACAAGTGATAAATGCGAGAATGCAGAGATAAAGTTCTAAATAGTTATCTCTTAATTAAATAAATATATTTAAGGAAGTATTTTTATGGAAATTGAAATTATATTATCTATAATAGCTGTTGTTGTATCTGTTGTAACTTTGATTTGGAGTATCGGATGGTCTAGATATTTATATATTAATCAAGCTAAAAACGAGTACAGAGAAAAATTATCAAGAGTTGAAATTCTAATTTTGACTTTAGTAGAAAATTTAACCAATACAAACAGCACTACCAATCCTACATCGATTACAGGCGAAATACGAGCTATTATAGATACAAATTTTGGTTTTTTAGGTGAAGATTATGAAAAGTTTTTAAGTGCTTATGCTAAAATAAAACTTGATTATATTGAAGAATTTCTAGCATTATCATCCAAAGAGTTTATCACAAAAACGCCATTTAAAATACATCAGGAATTTACACTCTTTAGAAATGATTTTGTAGGAAAAATCAAAAATGAGTACAAAAATTTAACACATTTTAAATTAAAAAAATAAATCGTACTTCATATGGTAATTATTTTAATTAATATTTATGATACACTTATGTGTTATAAACTTCTACCTTGTTGCCCATTGCCAAAATGGTATGATTTCGCAATTTATCCCATTTTGCAAAAAACCACCCTCATTTCCAACCGAAATAATTTGAAACTCTTTTACATTTAAAGCCAAAAGCTCGTTTTTGATTTTCAAAAATTTTCTCTTAATAAGCTCAGCTGGTAAAAATGGAATAGAGACAATAGCCAAATTTTTGTCTGGCACATAAAAATCAATATGCTCAGTGTAGAAAAATTTCCACTCTTTTTTGATAAGCTCGCTAAATATGATATTTTCAAACTTTTTTAAAAAATCCTTTTGAAAAGTTAGAGCATTTTTCAATGCAAAATCAATAAAATAGAATTTTTTAGCCACCTTTGGTTGGTCAAATTTTTCAAGAAAAAACAGAAGTGATTCGTCCAAAAAATTGTCTATTTGTGTATAAAGTAAATCCTTTGAGAGCTTTATATTTTGTTTTAAATGGCTGTAAATTTTCAAAATACTTGTTTTGGAAGATTGGTAGTGTGATAAAGTTTGTAAAATTTCGATAGCGCTTGGTGCGAAAAAATAAGCATTTAGTAGAAGTTGCAAATTTCTATATTTCTCCTCTTGAGTCCTTAAAACGATAGAGGGATAAGTACCGATATTTGCAAAATTGTTAAATGAGTTCTCTATATTTAAATTTTTTCTTTCAAAAGAGATAAACTCTTCAAAATCAAGCGGATAGATAATTTCACTATTAAACTCTTTTACATTTAAAGGCTTTGTTGAGGTTAAAACAATCTCTTCTGCTTTTGGAATTTTAAATTGATTGCTAAAATGTTCCAATACTAAAAGTTCTATATTTTTTTTATCTATAAACTCTTGTATATTTTCTCCAATCTCTTTTGAAGAGACTCTCATATCGGAAAAATCGATATATAAACATCTCTCTTTTTTATAGTTTGAAATATGGTCAATCACAATGGAACTTTTTCCTGAAAATCTTGGTCCATAAAGTATAGTTTTTTTTGCTGTTATGCTCTTTTTTCTTGGCAAAAAAGCTCTACTTTTTGGTGGATTTTCATATAAAATCTCTAATGTTTGCATACACTCTCCATCTTTTAGTTTTCGGAATATATCAGTTTTATCCTTATAAAAAGGATAATTTTTCATATAAAATCATATAAA
>JAIRQK010000101.1 GCA_031256525.1 Campylobacteraceae bacterium | reverse complement strand
AGTTAGGATAAATTAAATGGCAAAGATAAGCGAACGAACAAAATTTTTCACAGAGTCGATCATAAGGCGAATGACTAGAATAAGCAATGAACATAATGCTATAAATCTCTCTCAAGGTTTTCCAGATTTTGACCCGCCATCAGAATTAAAAAAGGAGTTAGAGAAAGTTGCTTTAAATGGTCCTCACCAATATGCTATAACATGGGGAGCACCTAACTTTTTAGAGGCTTTAGCAAAAAAACAGAGTCGTCTTATGAATATTGAAATTGAACCACAAAAAAATATAGTAGTAACCTGCGGCAGTACTGAAGCTATGATGGCTACTCTTATGTCTGTTGTGAATGCAGGTGATAAAGTTATCATATTTTCACCATTTTATGAAAATTATGGAGCTGATACTATTTTGACAGGAGCAATTCCAATCTATGTACATTTGACACCTCCATATTTTACTTTTAATGAAAAAGCACTACGCAAAGCATTTGAACAAAAACCAAAAGCTATCATTATATGCAATCCAGGAAACCCTACTGGAAAAGTATTTAGCAAAGATGAATTGTTAAAAATAGCAGGTTTAGCCGAAGAGTTTGATACATGGGTTATAACAGATGAAGTTTACGAACATATCGTATATAAACCTTATAAACACACCTATTTCGCATCACTTCCGAATATGTTTAAAAGAACTATATCTTGTAGCTCTTTATCTAAAACTTACTCTATTACTGGCTGGAGGCTTGGTTATGTCATAGCTTCAGAAGAGGTTATAAATGCTGTACGCAAAGTGCATGACTTTTTAACAGTAGGAGCTGCTGCACCATTGCAAGAAGCAGCTGTAAAGGCTTTAGGGTTTGAGGATAGTTATTATGAAGAGTTGCTCTCTCACTACACACATAAAAAAGAGCTATTTTTAAAGCTACTTGATGAGGCAAATCTTAAATATATTGAACCTCAAGGGGCATATTATGTTATGGTAGATATTTCGGAGTTTAATATCAAAAATGATGTTGAATTTTGCGAATGGATGGCACGAGAAGTTGGAGTAGCAGCAGTACCGGGCTCTACATTTTTTAAAGAGAATATTCAAAATCTTGTCCGCTTTCATTTTGCTAAAAAAGATGAAACTCTTTTGGAAGCTGGGAAAAGATTGCTTAAATTACGCGAATTGGCATATAAACGCTATGTGTGAGATAATATGGTACGGACGAGGTGGCGGTGGAGCATTCACAGCTGCTAGGCTTTTGGGAATTGCTGCGAGTTTGGAAAATAGATATGCTTTAGCTTTTCCAACATTTGGACCAGAGAGAAGGGGTGCATTGGTGCTTGGATTTACAAAACTTGATGATAATAAAATCTTAGATAGAAGTGAGATTGTATCGGCTGATTTTGCAATAGTCCTTGATGAAACGCTATTTTCAAATGATGTTATAAAAGCTCTAAAGCCAAATGGAACTCTACTTATTAACACTAAAGATGTTTCAAAATATACCTCTATTCACAAAAAATCTATAGGTTTAGATGCTACTACTTTAGCACTTAATATATTAAAGAAACCTATAGTAAATACCGCATTTTTAGGAGCATTTTCTGCCATTTCAAAAGAGGTTAGCTTACAAGCGTTGCAAAATGCTATAAAAAAAGATATGAGAGCCTCTTTAGTTGAAAAAAATATAGAACTTTTAAAAACTTCTTATGAGAGTATAAATGTATGAAAAAGCCAAAACTGTATCAATATACACAACCAAAATCAATTGATGATTATCCCAAGGCGACCTGTTTTCAAGCAGGACATCTTATATCTACAAACAAAAGCTATAGAGTGCTAAAGCCAATAATAGATGAGAGTAGCTGTACAGGTTGCATTTTGTGTTATGCCCTCTGTCCTGATGGTGCAATTTTTCGTTTTGAAAATATAGTGAAGGTAGATTATGACTTTTGCAAAGGGTGCGGCATTTGTGCAAATGAGTGCAAAAGCAAAGTAATTCAAATGGTTAAAGAGAGTTAAATGAAACAAAAAAGAGAGTTTTTATCTGGAAATGAAGCTGTTGCTTATGGTGTCAAACTGTGTCGTCCGCATGTTATAGCAGCGTATCCGATAACACCACAAACAACAGTTGTGGAACGATTGTCTGAAATGGTGGAGAGCGGAGCATTGAAGTGCGAATATTTACATGTAGAATCAGAATATTCAGCTCTATCAGCCCTTATGGGAGCAAGTGCTGTTGGTGCTAGAACATTTACAGCAACATCATCTCAAGGTTTGCTTTATATGGCTGAGTGCTTACATTATGCAAGTGGTGGACGCTTTCCTATAGTGATGATGAATGCGAATCGATCTTTAGCACTTCCTTGGAATATATATGGCGATCAACGCGACTCTTTATCTTTGCTTGATTGTGGTTGGATACAAGCATATGCAGAAGATGCTACGGAGAGTCTTGACCTTGTTATACAGGCTTTCAAAATTGCCGAAGATAAAAGAGTTTCCACTCCATTTATGATAAATCTTGATGGCTTTGTTTTAACACACACTTACGAATCTGTACCAATTCCAAGTCAAGAAGATGTTGATGCTTTTTTGCCTACATTTTCCACAACAAACAAAATGGATTTGGACAATCCTGTAAGTATAGGTTTTAGTTCAACACCAAATGATAATATGGAGTTTAAATATATACAACACAAAGCTATGTTAGATGCTAAAGATGTTATAAAAGAGGTTAGTGTCGAATTTGAAAAGATATTCAAAAGAGACTATGGTGCATTAATAGATAAATACAAAACTGAAGATGCTGATATAGTACTTATAACCATAGGCAGCATAACTTCAACTGTACGCATAATTGTAGATGAGCTAAGAAGCAAAGGTGAAAAAGTTGGTCTTTGCAAAATACGCTATATGCGTCCTTTTCCACATGAAGATATATCATCTCTAAATACAAAAGTTATTGGTGTTTTAGAAAAAGATATCTCATTTGGATATGAAGGGACGGTTTTTACAAATGTAAATTCTGCTTTTGCAAGGGCAGAAAAATCTCCTAAACTCATCAATTTTATAGCAGGACTTGGCGGACGAAGTATCACCAAATATGACATTTACGGTATGTTTGACACATTAAAAGAGTCAAAAAATGGCAAAAAAATAGAACAAGTTCAATTTGTAAATTTAAGAGTACCTGTATGATAAATAAAAAAGTAAATATAAAAAACATAACGCAAGATGAGCTTTTTTTTGGACATAAAGCTTGTGGAGGCTGTGGCGGAAGTCTAACTCTAAGACTTGCTTTAAAAGTTGTTGGTGATAAAGCCTTTACAGTAATTCCAGCAGGTTGTATGTCTGCTGTTGGTTTTATCTATCCACAAATGGCTTTTAGTGTAAATGCTATGATATCATCATTTCCGGGAACTGCCTCTATGCTCTCTGGTGTTGCTGCTGGAGCAAAGGCTCTTGGACTTAAAGAGTATTATGCGTTAGGATTTGCAGGAGATGGCGGAACAGCTGATATAGGGCTACAAGCTCTATCTGGAGCAATAGATAGAAATGATAAAATTATCTATATCTGTTATGACAATGAAGCCTATATGAACACTGGTGTACAAAAAAGCTCTCTTACGCCATATGGTGCATTAACTACAACTACGCCCGTAGGCAAAAATGTAA
>JAIRQK010000012.1 GCA_031256525.1 Campylobacteraceae bacterium | reverse complement strand
ATACCTCACTAAAAAATGTAAGGGGATAATCCCCCTACAATAGTTATTTAATTATTTTAGAAACAACACCTGAACCAACAGTTCTACCACCCTCACGAATAGCAAATCTTGTTCCTTCTTCAAGCGCAATTGGATTGATTAAAGTAACTTTAATTTTAACATTATCACCAGGCATAACCATTTCAGTTCCCTCAGCAAGGGTAATTGAACCTGTAACGTCTGTTGTTCTTACATAAAACTGCGGTCTATAGTTATTAAAGAAAGGAGTGTGTCTTCCACCCTCATCTTTAGCTAAGATATAAACTTCGCCTTCAAACTCTGTATGAGGAGTGATTGATTTTGGCTTACAAAGTACCATACCACGTTCAACATCTTCTTTTTTAGTACCTCTTAAAAGGATACCGCAGTTATCGCCTGCCTCACCTTGAGTCATCTCTTTTCTAAACATTTCAACGCCAGTAACTGTTGTTGTTTGAGTTGCTTTAATACCAACGATTTCAATTGAATCACCGATTTTAACAACACCTTTTTCGATACGACCTGTAACAACTGTACCTCTACCTGAAATTGAAAAAACATCTTCAACTGGCATTAGGAAATCTTTATCAATATCACGAGCTGGAGTTGGGATAAAGCTATCAACTTCTTCCATTAATTTTAAAACTTTTTCGCCCCACTCGCCGATTTTACCAGCTTTAGCTTCTTCAAGAGCTCTAAGTGCAGAACCTGCAACTATTGGAGTGTCATCGCCTGGGAAATCATATTTACTCAACAGCTCACGAATTTCCATTTCAACTAACTCTAAAAGTTCAGCATCATCAACCATATCAGCTTTGTTCATAAATACAACGATGTATGGAACACCTACTTGACGAGCAAGTAAGATATGCTCTTTTGTTTGTGCCATAGGACCATCAGTTGCAGCAACAACAAGTATAGCACCATCCATTTGAGCAGCACCAGTAATCATATTTTTAACATAGTCAGCGTGACCCGGACAGTCAACGTGAGCATAATGTCTCTTTTCTGTTTCATACTCAATGTGTGAAGTTGCGATAGTAATACCACGCTCTTTCTCTTCAGGAGCATTATCGATATTATCGTAATCTCTCATCTCTGCAAGACCTTTTAGTGATAAAACACCTGAAATTGCAGCTGTAAGAGTAGTTTTACCATGGTCAACGTGACCAATAGTACCAATGTTTACATGTGGCTTAGTTCTCTCAAATTTTTCTTTAGCCATCTTAAAATCCTCCGTATTAGGTTTAATTTTTAAAAAACTTTAATGACCATCTTAATATAAAACTAAATTTACATAAAAAAACAACTCTTTTATGTGAATGGAGCTCATAGAGGGACTTGAACCCTCGACCTCTTCCTTACCAAGGAAGTGCTCTACCTCTGAGCCATATGAGCAGCGGTCATATTAAATTAAGTGTCAAAACCGTGATTATACACAAATTATGTTAATGAAAGTATTAATTTTTTAATGTAGTAAAAACTACACGACTGGTAGTAGCCTAAGTTAATTCGATGTTTAGTTAAATTAACAGCTCCCAGTCATTATAATACATCGCTTATCTTTGGAGCGGGAAACGGGACTCGAACCCGCGACCCTCAGCTTGGAAGGCTGATGCTCTAGCCAACTGAGCTATTCCCGCACTGGCTAATAATGGTGGTGAGAGAAGGATTCGAACCTTCGTAGGTAAAAACCAGCAGATTTACAGTCTGCCCTCGTTGGCCGCTTGAGTATCTCACCTAAAAGCGATATTTAAAACCATAATCTGGTCAAACACTGCAACAAAAAATGGAGCCGATAAAGGGACTCGAACCCCCGACCTACTGCTTACAAGGCAGTTGCTCTACCAACTGAGCTACATCGGCACATATTTTTGTGAGCGGAAATTATATCTTAAAAGGTTGTGCAAGTCAAGAGAAATTTTATATATTGAAAAAAGTGTGCCAAAAATCGAAAAAATTGCCCTATTTTTTTAAATTATAGTCTACATTTTTTCTATATTCGCTTTTTAGTAAACTAATATATTCTGGTCTCTTGTTGTTCAATACCTTAAAACTTTCAAGCATATACTCTAACTCATCATAGCTTATATCATACATTTTTAAAACCAAACAATCATTTTTCACTTTTAAAATATCAAACTGTTTTTCTGTTAATGGCATATCTTTTTTAGTTAAACAAAACTCATCTGCAAGAGAGCTAAAATCATCAAAATTATTATAAAGTGCAAGTTTTAACGAGTTTTGTAAAAGTTCATTATGATATTTTTTTATCTCTTCATCACTAAGTTTTGGAAATGGGAGTCTCATTATATAAGTTTTATTAACATGTATTTGCACCATTTGTCTTGCTAAAAAATCCAAAATGATAGAGTTAAAAACACCAAGTGTAAAAACCAACCTTATATTTGAAACCTCATCTATTTTAACTATACCATCTTCAAAATAGTACCTTTTTGGTATGCTTACATTTAAAGTATTGCCACATCCGATATCTTTTGGCAAAAGCGAAGCGATTAAAGTTCGCTCATCTGTATCTCTTGCAATATCTCTAAATCCAAGCCTAAAAAACTCCCTATCAAACCTTACAAATTTGTGAAGCTGTTTTAGATTTTCCTTATTACTTTTTGGGTTATATTTTAAGTCTAAGAGCTTCAAAACTGCTTTTATTTGCGGCGTATTTTTGCTGTTTAGTTGGGGATATACATCGCCTACTACTCTTCTTGCTTCGGTATCACTTAAATATCTATCAAACTCATCTTTATCTAAAAAATATTTTGGTTGTTCAAATCTACTATCAAACTGCCATATCATCTTTCCTTCATATAAAGAGAGATATTTTTCTCTATACTCTTCTTTGAAGATAGATTTATCATTTGTCATATCAAGCTCTCTTCTAAAGTCAAGCCAAGAGCTTCCAAAAGAGCTAAATTTTTTATAGCACTTTTCAAGTATTTCCAAATCTCTACTACTTCGTACTTCCATCATTGACAAATGTTGTGGACTTAAACTTTCTATAGAAGAAATATCATAATTTATAACTTCATCTTTATTGTAAAGCGAAGATGTATTTGTTTTATAAAACATCGTCTCTATTTGTCTATCTTTAAAAGTTGTCTTCTCTATTTGCATTAATGCAAATTTGTATTGGGACATAACATCTTGAAAAATTTTTTCTCTATTTTCAAAACTATAAAAGTAGTTTAATGAAAACTTTTTAAATATCTCTTTTCTAAGATTGTAACTTCCATCTTCAAACATCAATGCACTTGGAAGCACATAGTTTAGAGTGCCGTTTTTATTTAAAAGAGTTAAGTTTTTCTCAACAAAAAACCTAAAAAGATTTCCATCTCCAGCACCTTTATTTAGCAGATAGTTGTTTAAAAGGAAGAGATTTTGGTTTTTTATCATCTCTTTTTCGTTATCATATTTTTCTTTGATATACTCTTTATCAAGCAAGTTTATTCTTATCTCCTTTTTCTTGCTCTCTATAAGAGTTCTGTAGTTGCTTACATATTGAGGGAAAAAGTCATTGTCGCTAAATTTCGTTTTGTCCCAAGGCGGATTGCCTATAACAATATCAAACCCTTTTTTATCTATCGTTTGACTAAAAACTTCTGCAAACTCTATCTCATAATTAAAAAATTGATATTTTTTAGCATACTTATTCACATCATTTTCTAACCAGACATCAGTGCTATTAAAAATATGTTCTACATCAACCGAAAGGGGTTGAAAAGAGTCTTTATTTGTTTTATCAAACTCTTTAAATTTCCAAAGATTTATTACATTTAAGGCATTGTTTAATAGTGTTAATTCTGGTAGAATTTCATCATTATATATACTTTTTGACTCCTCTATCTCTTCTGTTGTTGTATCTTTTAAATCGTTAAGTTTGTTATAAACTTCTGTTAATTTGTTAAACTTATCTTTAAAATTATGAGCAAAAAGTGTAGTTTGTCCCTTTTGTTTAACAATATCCAAAAACTCAGCTTTTGTTGTTCCAATAAGGGCATTGCCGCATTTTATGTGGTGTTCTATAAAACTAAGTGGCGTTCCAAATATAAAACTATCCATCCAAAGTGATAATTTTGTAAGCTCAACCGCAAAAGGGTTGATATCTACTCCAAATATAACCTTTTTTAGTAGTAATCTTTTTAAAACATCATATTCATCTACATCTTGTTTTGGAATATATTTTTTAACATTCTCTTTTATTGTTTGGCTCTCTTTTTCTATCTCTTTTTTTAGGTTGTCGTTTTTGTCTAACTCTTCTAAGGATTTTAAAACTATCGCATCAAGGGCATTTACCAAAAAGTGTCCGCTACCGCAGGAGTTGTCGAGTATTTTTAGGTCAAGTATGTTTTTGCCATTTTTGATTGCGTTATCTATCGCTTTTTTAACCATAAAAGAGCTTAAACTTTGCGGAGTATAGTAACTTGCCGTTATTTTCCTTGAGTTTGAAGTGTTTTTTAGAACTATATCTCCTTTTTTGTAAAACTCTTCTTTTAATATTTTGTTGTTTTTAACTATTTGGTCATACTCATACTTATCAAAATATCCATCAGAGGCTTTAATATCACTTTTATCTTTATAAGAATACTCAACATAATATGTATCCTCTTGCACTACCTCGAATCTAAAACTAAGTATCCCTTCATAGATGTTTCCTATATGGGCAATGGATAGAGCTTTGAAGTCTCTTTTAAATAGCGACTTTTGACCATCTCCGTAATTAAAAAGCTCATCAAGAATGAACTTTAAAGTTTCGTTATCCATAAATTTTGGGTTATTTAACAATTTTGCTTTATCTTGGTCAAAAAGTCCACCATTAAAAAGTGGCATATCAATGGCTACATCACCTTCATTTAAAATTTTAAACAACTCTTTTAATGCTCTATATCCTGTCAAATCCTCATCTTTTTCGTTTTGCAAAAGGTTATAAATGTGCCTTAATGATATTTTTCTGTAATGCTTATGCATATCTAACAAGTTTTTATATCTATCTTCAAAGTAAGCGATGAAAAGTAGTCTAAAGATGAAATAGATGCTATTTTCATAAATATCTTCCATAGAGGTTTTTTCATCAGCTTTGTAAATAGCTTTTCCAATTTTGTGAAATATAGAGTCTTTACCATCATATCCATAGATAACGTTTTTTAGATTGTTTTCTATATCTATCTTTGCTTCTTCATCTTTCTTTCTGATATCTTCGATGTTAATTTTTTTGTCAATTTTTGAAAAGTTATCCTTTTTAAAAATAAAATAGAAATACTTAAAGGCTTCTACATCATCATCTAATACTATTTTCTCCAAATCAATTTCATAAAATGTTTTTTGACTTGTCTTTTTAGAGTTATCATAAAATCTCCATTTTCTGCCATTTGTTAAAAATCCATATCTAACATTTAAGTTATTCAAATAGTTTATAAGCTGAAAATGGGGATTGTCTTTTACTCTATTGTTGTCAATTTCTACGGTGTATGCTTTTGACTCACAAAATACAACGATGTTTTTATTTGTTGAAAGTCTTTCGTCTTTTTCTATGTTTTCATACTCTTTTTTTAAATTTTCATCTAAAAATAGTGAGAAATCAGGCTTTTCCATTTTTCCAGAAACTTTTTTGACTTCTTGATATATGCTCTCCCATCCAAGCATTCCTAAAACTTTTGAGATAAAGTCAGCTTCAAGTTGAGCTTCGCTCTTTTTCTTAAATAGCGGTGCATCGTAAATTGATTTTATGGAGTTAAAAACTTCACCGATATTATCTGCACCAAAACTACTATCCCCTTTAAAACCATTGATAGTGTAATCACTAAAAAGATTGTTTTGTAAAAAATACAACTCTTCTTTTTGCATAAAATTAAATCTCTTTTTTATATATTTGAGATATTCTACAAAAAGTTTATTTAAAACAATCAGAACAAAGGAGATATACTTGAAAATACTCTTTTCGCCAAGTGAAACTAAAAGCGATATTTCACCATTTGAAAACGACATAAGAGATGAGCTATTTTTTAAAGAACTTTTTTCCAAAAGAGAGATTTTTATAAAAAAATATGATGAAATTTTGAAAAGTGGCGATGAAGACAAAATAAAAAAACTTTTTGGGCTGAAAAATATTGCAAACTTTGACACTGCTTCGCTTTTTGAAAAGCTGACACAAAAGGCGATATTAAGATACAGTGGGGTTGCGTACAAACATCTTAACTACAAAACTTTAAACTCAAATGAGCAAAACTTTATTGATGAAAATGTTATCATTTTTTCAAATTTATTCGGTCCGATTTTAGCCAAAAACAAAATCCCAAACTACAAATTACAACAAGGCGAAACGATTGATAACTTAAAACCAGAGATAACCTACCAAAATGTGTTCAAAAGCAGACTGGATGAGTTTGTAAAAGATGAGTTTATAATTGACTTAAGAGCGGAATTTTACGAAAAATTTTATCAAGTAGACTCTTTATATACGAGTTTGAAATTTTTGAAAAACGGTAAAATTGTAAGCCATTTTGCAAAAGTTTATAGGGGCTTGGTATTAAGAGAACTTGCTAAATTTCAGCCAAAAAACGAGAGAGAGTTTGGGGAAATTAGACTGGAAAATTTAAACCTCATAGAGATAAAACAGTTCAAAAACAAAAAAGAGTACCTTTTTGAGATAACAAAGCTATAGTTAGCGGTTTATTTGACATGGTAACAAATAGGCTCTACCAAAATCTAAAAATACAAATTTTTTTCTATAATTACTTACTTAGCATTATATTAATATATAAATTACATTTATTTAAAGATTTTGATGTTATGATACGCAAGAATTAATTTATGAGGTTATTTATGAAAAAAGTGCGTTTTTTTATTTACTTTGTGTTAGCTATGTTTATGTTTGGACTAAGTGGGTGCTCAGGTGTACACTACGAAGTAAAGCCGACTCCACTTAAGAGTGGCAAGAGTACTTATAGTGTAAATAAGTTTGATTTGACGCTTGATGAAAGTCGTAGTACAATTCCTGAGGGTGACCAATATCTTAATCAAGAGGAGTTAAAGGAGTCATTTATCGGTTTTTTTACCAAACATCTTAAAGAGCAGAAGATTTATGGAGATGAGTATAAGATAAATGTAAAAATGCTATATCAAAGAATATTCTATTTTGAACAATTTGGTGGAAATTCCATAGTTACTCCAAATTTTCAATATTATGTTGAAATAGTTGATAGCTCTGATAAATTAATAGCTTCATATTCAATCCCTATGTCAAACATTAAACGCTCAGTGTTTGTACAATTAGCTCACACAACAGAACAATTATTTGGGCAATGGGACCATGAAGATGAGCCAATAGATATAGAGTTTTTATCTAAAATAATCGTCAAAGAGATTAAAAAATTAGGAAAATAGTTTCAAACAGACTTTATATATTAGTCTAAAATATGCCCTCTTGGTTTTAATACTGAGAAGGATAAACTTACCTGCATTTCACCTATATGTAACCATATTTTATTATTTTAGTTGATTTTAATTGATAAGATAAAATTTTCGTTACTTTTTTTAAACCTCTATTTTAAGTGTGTTTTAGCGGTATTTTGAAATCGTTTAAGTTTAGGTGAAAAAGTACGGCGTGAGGGTAGAGGATACGATTTATTATTTTATCTCTTAAGCCTTTTAAATCCCTAAATTTAGGTCTTTATTAAGCACTTTAAGGTTAGCAGAAAATGGCTAAGTGTAGCCTATGTGTAGAAAAAAAAAAAAAAAGTAGCTTTT
>JAIRQK010000145.1 GCA_031256525.1 Campylobacteraceae bacterium | reverse complement strand
GTGCATTTGGTAGGATATTTGTTTCAATTGAAATCGGTCTAATATCTTTCAATCCCCTACCATCAGCTCTAACTTTATCATTTACTATCATATCTCTTACAACATTGTGTTTATAGCTTTCAAGTACACTTTTAACAACTTCTTTATCCCATTTTCGCTCGATAGTTACTTCATCACTCATAATTTTTTGCAGGACTTTTTTAAGCTCAATCGCTCTTTCGCTTTTTGCCATTTGTGCAAGTGCGTCTTTTACATGTGTGCTATAGTTGTTTTTTATATGTGAATATATCTCATCGTTAGCAATAGCACTTTTATACTCTAAAACAACATCTTGTTTTTTTGCAGATACAAAGACCTCTTCATGTTTTGCATTTGCTTTATAAATAGCGTCTGCTGCAAAATTTATAGCCTCTACCATCTCCTCTTCATTTACTTCATTGACAAGTAAATCACCATTTTCAACAGAAGAGATTGCACGCATCTCTATCATTAAAAGCTCATCTTTTGTTCCTGCAACATACAAATCTAAAGTACTTTTTTTAAATTCAGAATTGCTTGGATTGATAACCAATTTTCCATTTATTTTACCAACTCTAACACCACAAACACTTTTATTTACTGGCACATCTGAAACAAACAAAGCCGCAGAAGCAGCGTTTAATGCGGCTACTTGAAGGTCAACTTCATTATCGCAACTTAAAACAAAAAGAACGATTTGTGTAGGATAACCATACCCTTTTGGAAAGAGCGGCCTTAAACTTCTATCAATTATTCTTGAAGTTAATATCTCAAAATCACCCGGCTTTGTCTCTCTTTTTATATATCCACCCGGAATTCTTCCAACTGCGTAACTTTTCTCTATGTAATGAACAGTCAAAGGTAAAAAATCTTCTTCAACCGGCGTATCTTCTCTTGCTACTGTAGCTAAAATAACAGTTTTTTTATTTTTATAAAGCACTGCACCGCTTGCATGTTTTGCAACTTTTCCTATGTCATATATCTCTTCTTGATTGTTTACATCTACTCTAAATTCCATCTTACTTCTCTTCTCCTTGTGATTTTTGAAATGGTAAATAATTTTTGCTTGATTCTAATATAGCAAGAATAACCTCTGAACTCAATTTTTGCGAACTTGTATAATAAAATTTAGTATCAACAAAATTTGTTATTTTATTGACATAAAAAATCTCATCTAAACATTTATCTAAAACTTCTGCCGTATCTTCAGCTATAACCGGAACTGCAAAAGACGCTGATTTTGCTCCTTTGTTTATAACTGTTTTTAAAGCAACAAATACTCTATTGCCGGTTTCACACCCCTCATCAATAAATAGTATATTCTGCTTTTCATACAAAGAACTGCTCATTCCTTTTCGATACTTATATATATTTTTTAAAATTAACTCTTCATATTTTCTATGTGCTTCGAAATAGAGATACTCTAAATTTATATCAAACGAATTTGCAAGTGCTTCTTGAATAACTATCTCTTCCTCTTCACTTACAATCGCAACTGCACACTCTTGATTGTTTGGAGCATATATTGGTTCGCTAAATAAAAAGTCGTAGTTTAGTCCTGTCTTTTTTGCTATAGTTTCTAAAATAAGAACCGCATCTAATGATAAACCTAAGAGCAGATATTTTTCTTCTTGAAGCTGTTTTATGGGCAGAATATCTAAAAGTTTTGTGGCGGCATCTTCGTGATTTTTGAAAATATTACTTAAATTTTCTACCATCACAAATCCCTACTGCTTGTTGTTGAAAAGTCATATTTAACTCCACCAATTGGGAAAAGGTTAAATGTCAAATAGACTCCTTGTTTACTTTCTGCTCTTGCTTTTCCAGAACTTGTTAGCTTAGGAGTAACATCTTCTTTGTAGATGATAGCGTAATCCCAACATTTTTTAGGAAATTTAAAACCAGCATACCAAGATTTCGTATAGTTTTCTTTAAAATCGTAATCAACTCCAGTATATAAATAGTTATTTTTAAAGATATTGTGTTCATAATCTAATGAAAAAAAGTTATTATCTGCATATTTGTCATAGGTGTGTGAAAAATCAAGCAGATATTTATCGCCCTTAATCTTTAAAGAACTTGATGATTTGACAGGCGTTCCTTTGTCATGAGAGTAATGAATTTCATTATTTAAAGTAATGCCAGATGTTAAAAACAACTCCATTCTATTCTCTAAAGGTCTATATTTTTCATCATATTCATCAATATAATATGGTTGCGTAATTGAGTGAATAACTCTCTTATTTCCATCTGTATCGTAGAAATATTGTTTAAATTTTAGTCTAACTTGTCTGATTTCTGCACTTATCTGAACAAAATCATTTCTATCCAAATACCCTTTTTTATTTTCAAAACTAGGCACAATATAGTCTAAACCAAAATAAATTTTATGCAAAAATGGATCATACGCCTTTGCCAAATCTGTATAAAGCGATATTTTATGATAATTTGAAAGATATTGCCCAAAGTCATCACTCATAATATTTTTGTTAAAATTGTCATAATCAACTCTCATAAAATAGAGATTTTCTGAGATATTAAATCTTAAAAATTCATCAAAAAATGATGTGCTGAAAGTTACAGGCAGATTCATCTCTAATTGCTGAGCTTTAACCCCTTTTTTCCTATAGTAATTATTATACTGCGTGTCAAAAGAGTATTGAAGGTTGTTAAAAAGCAATGGACTTAAAAATCTATGATAATGAAGCGAAGGTAACTCTTGCAAAGTGTTACTATTGTCACTTGTGTCCGTTTTTATAAAATATTTTGCATAAACTCCAACATAATTATCTTTATCTCTTAAAAAATAGTTCAATCTTGAAGTAATCAGCTTATCA
>JAIRQK010000160.1 GCA_031256525.1 Campylobacteraceae bacterium | reverse complement strand
ACTTCGCAGCATTTTTTAATGTATCTGGATATTTTTCTATAAAAAACTTATCCAATTTTAAATCATAGCTTTTATCTAAGAAGATATGGCTTGCAAGAGCAATTTCCATCTCCCTGGAATTTAGTATATCACTATCAGCCTCTTTAAATACATCAAAGATACTGCCTTGCCACGCCTTTGATGGCATTTCCTCATGAGAATTAAAATAAGCCAACTGCTCTTTTGTGAGAGGTTGCTTAAAATAAAACTCTTTTTTCTTTTTTGACATGTAAAACCCTTTTTTGATGTTAAAATACGTCAATTTTTAGAAATTTTACAAATCTTTGGCCTGAATTGTATAGTTTTTTAAATAAAAAAGCAATAAAAACACTTTTGTGTTATACTTTTTCGCTTATATACTTCCGACATATCTTGTGCAAATTTAGTTTAAAAAAACAAACTAAAAACTATATCCTCCCAAATCGTTATATTTGTAATGCAACTCCTCTTTTGTTGCTATAAATTTCTCATAACCAACAAAAAGATTTTCCCAAAATGAGAGCAGATTTTTTTCGTTCTTGTATCTATCTTGAAACTCTTTTAAGTTTCTAAAAGGGAAAATGTAGACTGGGATTTTGTTTTGACCACCATTTTTGGCGTATAGTGCATAAAGATATATCTCTTTTATATATTCATCTTTCATTGCAAGACAACCAATACTTACGCAATCTCCATGAATAAATATATCACCACCTAAATTTTTAGCATCACTTCGTTTTTTATCAGCTTTGTTTGGATAGTTTATGCCAAGAGAGAGATAGAAGTTACTTACGGGATTGAACCTATCAATATAGTAAAATCCTTCAGGCACTTGATGATCGCCTTGTTTAAGTTTTGGACCAAGACTTCCTGAACTTGCACAAATTTTAAAGTTTTTTATCTGTTTATATCTTTTCTCATCGCTATTTTTTGCCCAAAGCTCTACTGTTTTTTCATCTTTAAAAGCGATAAAAAGCACATTTAAATTTTGCACACGCAAAGAATTTTTATTCAAAACTTCTTTTATCATACTATCTTTTTCTTCCAAAGCAACTCTAACTCTTTTATAATTTTTCTGTTCATCTAAAAAAGAGGCGTGAAGGTTCATAAAAATTCCTAAAACAATACTAAAAAATAAGATTTTTTTCATATTTAAATATCCAAAAACATAAACTTTTAAAATTTTAGCCAAATATTGTAATGTAAAGATATTCTTTTTGATATAATTTTGTAAATTTAAGGGGTTAATGATGAGGAAAATTTTAGTAAGCGCACTTGAGCCATCTGCAAATTTACATCTAAAGCCAATTCTTGATTTGCTAAAGAATGAAGAGATAATGGGCATTTATGATAAATCTTTTGGAAAACCTCTTTATGATTCAAGCGAGTTTTCTGTAATGGGTTTTTTTGAAGTTTTTGGGAAGTTGAAAAAAGCAAAAGAGGCTCTAAAAAAAATGGCAAATCTAAGTTTGGAAGCAGAGCATATTTTGCTTATTGATTCCCCAGCTTTTAATATTCCGCTTGCAAAAGAGATAAGAAAAATAAATAAAGATGTAAAAATTACATATTATATACTACCAAAAGTTTGGGCTTGGAAACAAAAAAGAGTAGAAAAAGTTGAAAAGTATTGTACAAATTTAGCTTCCATTTTTCCATTTGAAGATAGATTTTACAATAAAAGTGTTTATGTCGGCAATCCTTTGCTTGATGAGATAACATTAGTTAAAGAGACTCTCACTTACAATGATAAAATTGCTTATTTACCAGGAAGTAGACGCAGCGAGATAAAAAGGCTTATCGGTATTTTTAAAGATGTTGCAAAGAGACTAAATAAGCATAATATCGTTGTTATTCCAAAGCATTTTAGTGATGAAGAGGTAGATGAGCTATATGGAGATTTGAGTAATTTTGAAATTTCAAGAGATACAAGAAGTGCTTTGTTTGAGAGTGATTTTGCTTTTGTTTGTTCTGGTACCGCAACACTTGAAGCGGCAATTATCGGAGTCCCACAAGTTCTTTGTTATAAGGCAAAAGCTATTGATTTTTTTATTGCGAAAAGATTTGTTAAACTAAAATATTCTGGACTTGCAAATATTATATTTGATTTTGAAAATGAAAAAGCACTACATAAAGAGTTTTTTCAAAAAGATGTGAATGTGGAAAATCTTATAAATGAATATGAAAAAATGGATAGAAATGAATACTTTAACCATTCGCAAAAATTGAGGCAAATGCTAAATAAAGGTAGTTCGCAAGATGTGGCTAAGTTAATTCGGCTATAATAAAATTTTATAATTAAAATGGAGAGCATTATGACAAAAGAACCGGTGACGCTTTTTGGATATAAAAAATTAGAAGCTGAACTTGAAGATTTGAAAAAAGTACAACGTCCGCAGATTGTTATTGAAATTGATGTTGCAAGAAGTCATGGTGACTTAAAAGAGAACGCCGAATATCACGCCGCAAGAGAAAAACAGGCTTTTATTGAAGCGAGAATCGCAGAATTTACAGATATGATGTCACGCATTCAGATAATTGACCCATCAACCTATGAACATAATAAAGTTTTGTTTGGTTCTACTGTGAAGTTGGAAGATTTGGAAAGTGGGGAAGAGGTTACATATACGATAGTTGGTGCTTTTGAAAGTAATCCCCAAAAAGGACTTATATCTTTTAACTCTCCGTTGTCGCGTGGTCTTATTGGAAAAAAAAGTGGTGATGAGGTGATTATCAAACTTCCAAACAAAGAAGCAGAGTTTGAAATCATAGAAGTTTTTTATAAACCTATAGAATTTTAGAGGTAAATAAAGTGAAAAAGATAAATGTTGCAATAGTAGGGGCAAGTGGATACACTGGAATTGAACTTGTAAAGTTGCTTTTAAATCACCCAAAGTTCAATCTTTTTTATATTGGAACAAGCAGTGGCGAAGAGAGTATAGAAAAACTTCACCCAGCTCTTTTGGATATTGCAACATTTAAGGTAGAAAAGAGTGATGCTAATGAAATTGCGAAAAGTTGTGAATTGGCTTTTTTAGCACTTCCACATAAAACGGCGATGAGTTTTGCAAAAGAGTTGTTAAGTTTGAGTGTGAAAGTAATTGACCTTTCTGCTGATTATAGGCTCTCTTTAGAGTCTTATGAAAAGTATTATGAAAAACATATTGATACCGAAAATCTAAAACAAGCAGTTTATGGACTTCCTGAAATCAATAAAGAGAAGATAATCAACGCAAAACTTGTTGCAAATCCAGGGTGTTATCCAACAGCTTCACTACTTGCAATTTTACCTTTTAAAAAATATATAAAGAAGAATACTCCGATTTTTATTGATGCAAAAAGTGGTGTTAGTGGAGCTGGAAAAAAACTAACTGAAAGTTCACATTTCGTGCAGGCAAATGAAAATTTTGTATCTTACAATGCTTTAAAACATAGGCATGAGCCGGAAATTAGTGAGCATTTAGTTTCGCAGGGAGTAGAAAATAAAATACATTTTGTCCCTCATCTTCTGCCACTAACAAGGGGAATGTTAGTTAGTGCTTATATGCAGGTCGATGAAGAATTTGACGCGATTAAAGTGCTAAAAGAGTTTTATAAAGATGCAAAATTTGTTAGAATTAGAAATGAAGCTGTTAGTATCAAAATGACCGCTGGAACGAACTTTTGTGATATATATGCTGTACAAAAAGATGATATTTTGTTTGTTAGTTCATCAATTGATAATTTGCTTAGAGGTGCTTCATCACAGGCATTATTAAATGCAAACTTGATGTTTGGATTTGAAGAAGATTTGGGAATTCCAAAAATAGCTTATGTTCCATAATAAAATAAAAGATGGTGCTTTTTTTATAGCTGATGCTCATGAGAGCGAAGTTAAAAGAAGGGTTTTTGGGAAATTTTTAGATGAAATTTACAGTGGCAAATTAAAACCAACACAACTTTTTTTAATGGGTGATATTTTTGATGTTTTAATTGGTACAGATAAGTTTTGCACCTTGCTTTGGGATAGTTATATAAAAAAAATTGATGAGATTGCTAAGAATATAGAGGTCTTTTATTTTGAGGGAAATCATGATTTTGATTTACAAAGAATCTTCTCATATGTAAAAGTTATCCCCTTGCAAAGCCAACCATCTCTTTTTATCTGCAATGACAAAAAATTTCTATTATCACATGGGGATAGTTTTGATAAGTTTAGTTATAAAATCTACACAAAATTTATTAGAAGCAAAATAACAATTTCACTTTTAAATATTTTTCAAAAACTGAGCAACTGCAAAATAACAAGAGATTTATCTAAAAAGTTAGAGAAAAAAAATATATGCACAAAAATGAGCAGTTTTGAAAAAATAGTTGAAGAGAAAATGGACAAATATAAAGATTGTGATTATGTTGTTGAAGGGCATTATCATCAAAATGTGAGTTTTACATTTAAAAATAAAACATACATTAATTTAGCATCTTTTGCATGTGAGAATATATATTACTCTTTTACATACAAAGAAAAAATAGAGTTTAATCCAATAGTTTTTAACTAATTATCTCTTTTAGAAGTGTAAAATTATTTGCACCCATTAAATGTATTTTTGGGTGTATTTTTATCAAATCCCCATATGTTTTTTGCGAAAGCTCAATTCCAACATGTCTCTCTTCTTCCTCGCTTATTTTTTTTGCATTTGATAGTTTTTCTATCCAGAACTCAGGTATATAAACTCCTGGAACATGAGAATTTAAAAATTGTGCAGTTCTTAACTTTGTAACAGGGAAGAATCCTAAAATTAATTCAACATCACATTTGTTTGGTAAATTTTGTTTTGCCTCTTTTAAAACTTCTTGCATAAAAATAGCATTTTCTTTGCTATATATTGGTTGAGTGATAACGCCGATTGGATTGTATTTGAGTTTTTGCGTAAGTTTTTTTATTAGAGAACTTTTATGTTTTGCTTTTGCATTGCAAACCACAAAAGGCAAAATCTCATTAGGCGGAAAAGTTAGAGGATTTCCTGAGTAATCAATTCCAGAATTAAAACACTTTATGATTTCTAAAAGAAATAGGCTATTTGCTTCAAAAACACCTTTTGTATTTGGCTGATTACTCGCTTTTACAGAGTCGCCAGTTAAACATAAAATAGCTCTTATATCAAGCTCATTTGCACCTAAGATATCTGATTGCAAAGCTATCTTATTTCTATCTCTCATCGTGATTGTCGCAATAGAAGGTTTTTTAAAGTGTTGTTGTAATTTATATGCTGTAATGATTGAATTTGACTTAAGTCTTGCAAGAGGGCTATCGGTAACCACAAAACCGGATATACTTTTTATAATATCCGCATCTTCTATTTTTTTTGTCAATGAGGCATTTGATATTCCGTGGCTTGGTGTTACCTCTAAAGATAGATAATGATTATTATTTAGTAAGTTTTTAAGCTGTTCAAACATTAAATTTTATCCTTTTTTTAATGAGTTTGGAGTATTATACCCAAACAAAAACAAGATATTAATATAGTAGGAAATATTGTGATAAAATTGTGCGTTTTTGATTTTGATTCGACACTTATGGATGGCGAAACATTAGATATTTTTGCAAATAGTTATGGAGTTGGCGAAGAGGTTTCAAAGATTACAAAACTTGCAATGGCTGGCGAACTTGATTTTTTCGAAGCATTGCAAAAAAGAGTTTCGCTTTTAAAAGGAATGGATGAAGATGAGATAATAAGGCTCTCTCATAATTTAACCTATATGAATGGTGCAAAAGAATTAATTGCAAAATTGAAAGAGAACGGCGTTAGGGTCGTTGTTTTTAGTGGTGGATTTAGAGTTGCGACAAGTTTTGCGAAAAATATTCTGAATTTTGATGTAGATTTTGCAAATATTTTACATACAAAAGATAAAAAATTAACCGGACTTGTTGGTGGAGATATGATGTTTGGTTATTCAAAGGGCGATATGTTGAACCGTTTGCAATGGTTGTTAAATATTTCAAAAGATGAGACAATGTCTGTTGGAGATGGAGCAAATGATATCTCTATGTTTGAACATTCGCGAGTTAAGGTGGCATTTTGTGCAAAAGAGATTTTGAAAAAAAGTGCAAATGTTATAGTTGATGAAAAAGATTTGACAAAAATAGTTTCAATGGTAGATATTAAAAGTTAGTTTAGACAAAATATAAAAAAGGATTTTTATGAGTTTTTATCAAAATAATTTTTCTATATGGTGTGATTTTATAGAGAGAGATTTTTTGAAGAGTGATTTTTTAGAGTTTTTGGAGTCTGAAGCAGTCGTTGGAATTACGAGTAATCCAACAATTTTTAGAAATAGCATAAAAAATTCAGGATCTTATGAAAGCGATAAAGAAGAGACTTTACATTTAAGTGCAAAAGAGAGATATGAGTATATAGCCGTAAAAGATATAAGAGAGGCTGCAAATACGCTTCTTTCTCTGTATGAATTGGGTGATGATGGGCTTGTGAGCATTGAGGTATCACCGCGTTTAGCAAATGATGTAGTAGGAACGATTGAAGAGGGAAAAAGGCTTTTTAAAGAGATAAATAGACCAAATGTTATGATTAAAATTCCTGCTACAAAAGCTGGATATATAGCTATTGAAGAGTTAATAAGTGAGGGAATCAATGTCAATGCAACTCTTGTTTTTTCACCAAAACAATCAGAAGAGTGTTTGCGTGCAATTAAACAAGGAAATAAAAAGTTTTTAAATAAAAATCCAAAAGCGAAACTACCTCGTGCGGTTATTAGCGTTTTTGTTAGCAGATTTGATAGAAAATTAGATGAGATATTTAAAAAGAAAAATTTACCAACTATGACATTTGGAATTATGAATGCATCATACATATATAATGAAATTGAAGAACTTAATTTGCCAAATACAAGATGTCTTTTTGCGAGTACCGGAGTTAGCAATAAAAATATAAATGAGGCTTATTATATAAACGAACTAATGTATAAAAATGCCATAAATACAGCCCCTTTATCAGCAATCAATGCCTTTATAAGTCAGGGTGATTTTGATGAGTTAGTTCCTCCAAATAAAGATGATATTGTTAAATATTTTTCAGAAGTTGGACTAAAAGGAATTGATGTAGAAAAAGTTTATGAAGAGCTTTTAAGCGATGGTTTGAAGCAATTTGAAGATGCTTTTGATGAAATTTTAAAATTATTAGAGACTAAAAATCAAAACAAGGAAAAGAAGCAAGTGCAAAAAAATAAAGATGTAGTTAAAGAGTCTACTGAAGAGATCGTTTTTGACGAAGAACTTTTCAAAAAAATACATAAAGAGATAGAAAAAGAGCAAGATTTGCCTGATTATGCGAAAAGGTTAAAAAATGCTTTAGCACAGCTTGTTGCAAACAATGGTAGCGATTTACATATCAAATCTAACGCAGTGATAAAAGGAAGAGTTTATGGAGAAATCGTTACTTTAGATAATAAACCTGTTTTTCCGGGAGAGATGGAGGCTTTAGCGCAATATCTGCTTGATGGAACAACTGGAAAAATATTGAAAAGCAAGGGCAAGTACGATAAGTTTTTGCTTGAGAAAAATATAGACTTCACCTTTAAACTCAATGATGACTATAGGTTTCGTGTGAATATGTTTTTTCAAATAGATGGAATTTCTGCTGCATTTAGAACGATTCCTACAAAATTACCAACAGTTGACTCTTTAGAGCTTCCTGAGATATTGAATAGTTTTGCTCAAAAACAAAGAGGTTTAATTTTGGTTACTGGACCAACAGGTTGTGGCAAAAGTACAACTTTAGCGACCATGTTAAATTTTATCAACCAGACAAGCCAAAAACATATTATCACCATTGAAGATCCAGTTGAATTTATATATAAAGAGGAACAGTCAATAGTCAATCAAAGAGCTGTTGGTGAGAGTGTAACAACTTTTTCAAATGCGTTAGTTGCAGCTTTAAGAGAAGACCCTGATGTTATTATGGTTGGTGAAATGAGAGATTTAGAGACAATTAGAACAGCAATTAGAGCAGCTGAAACAGGACACTTAGTGTTATCAACCCTGCATACTCTTGATGCAAAAGAGACAATTAGTAGAATTATAAGTATGTTTGATGGAAATGAGCAAGCACAAATTAGAAAATCACTCTCATCAGTTTTACAGGCTATTGTATCCCAAAGACTTGTTAGAAGAAAAGAGAGAGGAAGAATTGCTGCTGTTGAAATTATGGTAAAAAATGATAGGATTGAAGCATTGATTGCTGATACAAGAGAGTATGAGATACTTGATGCGATTGAAGAGGGAAAAAGTGTATATAAGAGCCAAAGTTTCAATCAAGCACTTTTAGATTTGTATGCTCAGGACAAGATTAGCTATTATGATGCTCTGCGTGCGGCGACATCACCGAGTGATTTACAAATTTTGTTAGATAACCATAATGCGTATAAAAATAAAGTGGAAAAGATAGAACAAAATGGTGAATTTGAGTCATCTGACGATCTGTTATCTTTGAAAAAATGATAGATAATTTAAGGACTTATCTTATATTTAAGTATAAAAAGATATAATCACGGGCTAAATTTCAAATAAGGAAAAAGTGATGTTGGAAGGCATTCAAAGAGAGAGTATCAATAAAAAAGCAGTTAAATTGCTTAGAAGAGATGGTTATCTTATTGCCAATATTTATGCAAAAGGCTTTGAGAATATAAATGCTGCATTCAAAGAGAATGAGTTTATTAAAGCTGTGAGGAAAAAAGATTCTCTTGTTTTCCCAGTAAGTGTTGAAGGTAAGAGTTACAATGTAATTGTTCAGGAGTATCAAAAAGATCCTATCACAAACAGACTTTTGCATGTTGACTTAAAGGTAGCATTACCGGGCGTTATCACAAAATATATGGTGCCAGTCATCATTAAAGGAACCGCTAAAGGTATCAAAGATAAAGGTGTTTTGGTTCAGTCAAAAAGAAGACTTTGTGTAAAGTGTGCGGTGGAAAATTTACCAAACTTTTTTGAGCTTGATGTTAAAGATTTGGCAGTTGGTGATTCACTTCTTGTTCGTGATGTTAAAGTACCAGAAAATGTAAGAATGGTAGATTCAGATAGAGTCGCTGTTGTTGGTGTAATTAAAGCTAAATAGCATTTAAAGAAGTAGATAATGATACTTTTTGTAGGTCTTGGAAATCCTACAAAAGAGTATGCTAATACAAGACACAATATAGGTTTTATGGCAATTGACTATTTGGTTGGTTGTCATAATGCCTCGCTTATTTCCAAAACAAAATTCCATGGTGAACTCTATAAACACAATCAAAATCTTTTTTTAAAACCCACTACATATATGAATCTCTCAGGTCAAAGTGTTGCAACAGTTGTTCAATATTACAAACCTGATGAAGTTGTAGTAATTCATGATGATATTGCGATAAATCTTGGTAGCATTAAGATAAAAAAAGGTGGAAGTAGTGGCGGACATAACGGTATTAAGTCTATCGATTCGCATATAGGGAGTGAATATATTAGACTTCGTCTTGGAGTCGGTTCTCCAAAAGATAGACAATCAACTGTAAATTTTGTATTGGGAAATTTTTCAGAGTGCGAAAAAGGGTGTGTTGAAAAAATTATCCATTACGCAAAGGAAGTTTTAGAAGCATTAACCAAAGAGTCTCTAGAAAATGTTATCATAAAGTATAATTCTAAAAAAGGGATATGTGAGTAGTTATGATAAAACTATATCAAAAATATAGCGTCAGTCTCTATCTAAAAAACTTTTTCATAATATTTATAGCATTAGAGTTTTTCTACGTTGGTGTTGATGTGATAACAAATTTTAAAGATTTGCCATCATCTGCAAATTTGCAAATTTTATATGTAGTGTTCAATTTTTTAACTGCTGTAAACTATGTTTTGCCAATATCCATAATTTTTGCAATGATAACTACAAAATTTCATATGATAAGAACAAACGAACTTGTAAGTTTATACTCCATTGGAGTAAGCAGAAATGCTCTTATAAAACCTATATTTTTGACAGCACTTTCTATTGTTTTTGTCTATTATGGTCTTAATATGAGTCAATTTTCATACTCATATGAATATAGAAGCAATATTTTAGATAATGCAAGACTTGGTTCAACCTCTTCCGAGCTTTTTTTAAAACATGATAATCAATATATATACTTTGAAGAGTTAAATCCATACAAACAAGAGGTTTTAGATGTGAAAATCTTTGATATTGAAGATAATGAATTAAAAAGTGCTATAAGTGCTATAAGTGCAAAATATATTAGCGATGAGTGGGTTTTGCAAGATGTTCAAATTATGACAAAACCAGAGATAGTCTCACAAAATGTAGCTATTAGTATAAAAATGCAAGATGAACTTGCTGTTTTAAGAGGATTTCGTCCGAGTATCATCGAAAGTGCACATCAAGGTAAAAAATCCCTATCTATTCCTGATGCGATTGAAGCAATTAAATTTTTTAAAGATCAAAAAGTAAATATAGTTCCATTTAAGTCAAATCTTTATCTGATGCTTTTTTTTCCACTTTACGCACCACTTATGGTTCTTATTTTGTATTACTATTTGCCAATTTCTGGAAGGTTTTTTGACCTTGCTTTGATGAGTTTTGTTTTTGTTTTCATTGGGCTTGTTGGTTGGGGAATTTTATATATTGTTGGAAAATTTTCTGCTAACTCAGTCATATCCCCTGAAATTGGCATAATTTTACCGATAGTTTTTTTAAGCACATTAGCTATCTATCTTTACAGAAAAAATGCATAATTTTAATTTTTACATATAAAAAACTTAATATGAAAGAATTATTTCCCTATTTTATAAACCTTTATAATTCGTTTTGATATTATAAACTTTTATAAATTGACAAGGTTAAATATGGATTTTGAAAAACTTGCCGACAAATATGGCACACCCCTTTTTGTTTATGATTTTGACTATATTACGCAAAGATACATATCATTAAAAGATGAATTTAAAGCTCGTAAATCACTTATTTGTTATGCTGTGAAAGCAAATTCGAATTTATCACTTTTAA
>JAIRQK010000074.1 GCA_031256525.1 Campylobacteraceae bacterium | reverse complement strand
AGTCTTCAGATAAGACCTCTCTATCGATAGCAGTTGAATAAATACCAGCTGAAATTGCATAATTTCCATTTGCAACAGCTACATCAACACCATTTATAGTGCGTGGTATTTGAGCTGCTTCAACAGGTTTTATTTTGAGTTTTTTAGGATTTTCGGCGATATCCTTTTCTGATGCTTTTGCAGCATCTATATCTGGTTTAATTTTAAGCAAATTTGCTGTTTGAAGATATCTAAGTGCTCGTGCTAAATTTGTAGCATCATTTGGAACAGTAATAGAAGAGCCATCTTTAATATCTGCGATTGTTTTATATTTTTTTGAATATATACCAAGTGCAGCTGTAGGAACGCTTATCAAAGGCGATAAATCTAAGCCTTTGTCAGCTGAAAACTTAGCCAAATATACACTATGTTGAAAAATGTTAACATCTATAGCTTTGTTATTTAAAGCTAAATTTGGTTGAACATAATCACTAAACTCTTTATATTCAAAAGAGTAACCTTTCGTTTCAAGCGTAGGTGCAATAGCCTCTTTAAATAGGTCTATGTATGGTCCTGGAGAACCACCAACTACTATTTTTTGAGCAAAAATAGTTTGTGTAAAAACAGCTAATAAAATAGCCAAAATAGATAACTTTTGTTTGATTGTCATCATTCTTTCCTTATGAAAAATTTTAAAATTGCGGAACTATAGCACAATAAAATTATAAAGTCAAGTATTCCTATAAATTTAGTATACATTAAAGATATCTATCATTGTTTAATCTTAATAAAGGGCATTATCAATTTTTTTAGGCAATTTGGTATAGTGCAAAGCATTAAGCGGAAATATGAGTATTGTAAAAAAATAGGCAAAATAAAATAGATGTGAAGTGTGAGTAAATTTGTTTTTATTTGGAAAACTATAGTAAATATGGTACCTGAGGCCGGACTCGAACCGGCACGATATCGCTATCACCAGATTTTGAGTCTGGCGTGTCTACCATTTCACCACTCAGGCATTGGAGGGCTTAAATAAAAAAAGCTCAAGAATATCACAAACGATACACTTAAGCTTGTTTAATGCGAGAAATTAAAATAAATTAATCAAATTTATTTTTTTAATTTAGCAACTGCTTCTTTAAGTTTTTTACCAACTTTAAATTTTACAGCTTTTGTAGCAGGAACATCAACAACTTTAGTTGTTCCAGGAACACGTGCCTTTCTTGCAGCTCTTAGAGTTGTGCTAAATGTACCAAAGCCAATAAAACTTACATTTTTGCCTTTAGCTAAACCAGCAGAGATTACCTCAAGAGCAGAATCAACTACCTTTTGAGTATCTTTTTTTGAAAGACCAGCTTTCTCTGAAACAGCTTGAATAAATTCCGCTTTTTTCATGTCAATCCTTTTGAAATAAAAATAATTTGTTAATTGTACACTTTTTTTTTAAAAAATACAATTGTTTTTAAAATTTTTTTGATAACACATACCAAAAAATAGGTATTTTGATAAAATTAACCTATAAAAATGGTCAAAAAATATGAAAATAACAAAATAATTTTGTTATAATGTGATGTTAGTTAGCAGGTAAAGGATATACAATTTTAAAAGAGGTAGTTTTAATACTGAGTGTTGCAGTATTGGTATATATATGTTTTTCTACAATTCTTCCAGACCCTAACACTGTTGGCATATACGGGAGTTTTATCGGTATTTGGAATAAAAAAGTGTTTGGACTTTTTTCATTTGTTTATCCCATTATCTTAGTTGTTATCCTCCTATTTTATAAATTTCCAAAAATTGATGCGAGAAAAATAGAAATCTCTCTCTCTTTTGTCTTGCTTTTTTTCTCAATTTTAATGTTACAAGCTGTAATTTTTAGTAATTATGTCGAATTTAGAGGTATTTGTGGTTTTGCTATAGTTGAAATTTTAAGCTCACTTATAGGAATATATGGTGTTGTGATTTGTATAATTGCTCTTTTTACTCTCGCTTTACTTACGATTTTTGATATAAACTTTGAGGAGTTTATCTCATTTATCAAAAAACTGATAAACAGAGGTAAAATTAACTTTAAAAATAGTGTATTGGGCGAGGATATTTCCACTCAAGATGAGTTTGACCTACCTTCTTATATAAGAAAAGGCAAAAAAGATGTTTTGACAGATGAAAATAAAGACACTCCCTTATTTGGTGATTTTAATGAGCCAAAAGTTGAAAATAAAAAGTTAAGCATTGAAGATAGAGTAAGACTTATAACAAAAAAGCCAAAGAGTAGTGCAAAAAATGACGCTCCTTTTTATATTGAAGAGATAAAAAGTAACGATTTGACAATAGAGAAGTATGATAATTATGATGATGGTGATATCGATATTGATGAAAATACTGATTTGGACGATAGTTTGCGTATAATTAAAAAGGCTTCTCGCAAGATAGAGATTTTAAATGAAATTGACGAAAATAAAAAACTTCTCTCTCAAATCGATAAAGGTACTATAGAAAAACCAAAAGGGTATCAACTCCCACCACTTTCGTACTTATCGGAAGTTCCTAAGAAGACTACACAGATAAATGAGGTTGAAATTGATAGAAAAATTTCTGATTTGTTAGAAAAACTAAGAAGATTTAAAATTGATGGTGATGTTGTGCGAACTTACGCTGGACCTGTAGTTACAACATTTGAATTTAAACCAGCTCCTCATGTAAAAGTTTCAAAAATACTCACTTTGCAAGATGATTTGGCTATGGCTCTTATGGCACAAACCATTCGTATACAAGCTCCAGTTCCGGGCAAAGATGTGATTGGGATAGAGATACCAAATAAAAACACAGAAACGATATATTTGCGAGAGATACTTGAAAGCGATATATTTAAACACTCTTCATCACAACTTACTATTGCACTTGGCAAAGATATAGTTGGTAACTCTTTTATAACCGACTTAAAAAAGTTACCACATTTGTTGATAGCAGGAACAACAGGTAGTGGAAAAAGTGTTGGTATAAATGCTATGCTTGTATCATTGCTATACAGAAACTCACCAGATACCCTGCGTCTTTTGATGATAGACCCAAAAATGCTTGAATTTTCTATATATAATGACATACCGCATCTTTTAACTCCTGTCATCACCCAATCAAAACAAGCTATTATCGCATTG
>JAIRQK010000069.1 GCA_031256525.1 Campylobacteraceae bacterium | reverse complement strand
CATTACAGACAAATACACAACCTATGCTAAAAATCAGCAAAGGTAACTCAAATGGCACTATTTGTCATATATTGTGGGATGCATTGCGTCTTCAAGAACAAAATGTTTCAATGTAATTTTTATAAGAGTTTATTATTCTAATTTAAGCCTTTTTACATATTATGCTACCAAGATTTGCATTTAATGCATTAGCAACAACTACACATTTTACCTTTAGTATATGAAAAATATTATAACCATTATACTCACTTAAACACTCGTAGTTTCCCATTCCTTTTGCGATTATCAAGTCGCTATTTTTAAATATTTCTAATGCATTTTCATTTGCATTTTCAAGGATAAATCCGGGTGTTTTCACTCCACTATCAACCACAAATGCAACTTCATCCATTTTCGCTTCTAATGCTTCATCGAAAGTTAAATCATTTATAATCGGTGCACCACGAGTAAAATAAAAGACATCTATTTGATTAAAAAACTTTTTTATAACTTCTATAAATATTTTGTCAAAAACTTCTTCTCCAGCATTATCGGCTAAATAGACAAGATTTTTAGTTTTTTTTAGCGAATCTCTTAGTTTTTCAAAATCATCAATTTCAAAAGAGGTATTTATAATGTTTATAAGCTCATCTTTTAGGTTATATTGGACTTGAGAAGCCAAATCTATCACATTGCCAACAACCGCTATTTTTGTTGCACAATAGAGTTCATCTTCTGCATTTTGCAAAAACTCTTCACATATGGAGATGAGTTTTTTAGCGTTTCTGCTGGACTCTTTTTTAAACTCTTTATAGATATCTTCAACTCCTAAATAGTTTGCAATATCTTCATAGAACCTATAAGCATTTTGCGGAGGCGAAAAATTTGGGTTAAATTTGCTTATATGTAAAGATGCGATTTTCAAAATATCTTCGCTTTGCTGTTTATTCAATTTTAAAATATCGCAAACCCTTTTAGCTTGTGATAAAACACACACTTCACACTCTTTTTCTATTTTCATAAATTAATTTTTTCTCTTATTTTCGTAAACTCTCTCACTAAACTCTGCAAATTTTCCACGCACTGCTTTTTGCAAATCAATAGCAAACATATTTAATTCCAAATGTTTATGACTTGCCTGTTTTAAAAGACTTGTCAAGCCATTGTTGTATTTGTTTAGATACAGATTATCTATCTGCCTATTTGAACCAATAACAATTGCAATACACGAATCATCAAGGCGAGAAAGGATAAGCTGAGTTGTGTTTTCAGAACTGTTTTGCCATTCATCAAGAATCACCACTGCGTTACTTAAAGTTCTTCCTCTTGCTTCTCCAGGCCAAAGTTTTTCAATTCTATATTTTTCCAAAAGTTCTGTTATTTTTGCGTTTATTGATTCGACTGACTCTTTGCTTTCTGCTTTTTTAAGCATTTTTTTCGCTATAAACTCTATTGTGTCATATAGAGCTAAGTTATAAATCCTAAACTTCTCATCATTGCCGGATAGATAACCAACATCAGCACCTTTATCTACGCTTTCAATCGAGTTTCTAACGTAGACAATCTTATCGTAAATTCCTTTATCGATTAACCTCATAGCTGAAGCGACCGCTATTAAAGTTTTTCCACTTCCTGATTTTGCATCAATTACTAAGAGATTGTATAAATTTGACAAAATCGCTTTCATAAAAAACTTTTGCCTCATATTTACTGGCTTTACTTTCATTCCCCTAAAATCAAGCTCATCAACTTGCAAAATTCTCTCATTGTGTATTATCGCGTATGCCTTATTTCCATCACCACTAACAAATTCGTAACAAAAATTCTCTATCTTATATTCTTTGTCTATTGCTGTAATATTTGCATTTTCAAGAATTGTAAACATACTCGAATCAAACTTGATAGTTTTGAAAAACTCCTGTTTTGGAACTTCTGACTTGTCATCTCTTAAAGACTCTATTTTTAAGTTTTTAAATAGACCAAACATTCTTGCATAGACATCAATCGAAACAAATATTACTTTGCTACCCTTGTAATAACTCCTCGCAATGTCTGCAACTTCTATAATTCTTTTATCATTGCTCTCTGCTATGTGTCTTAACTCTGTATCACTTTCATATATATTTTTTGCCACGAGATGAATATTGCAATCGCCATTATAGAGCTTAACTACTCTACAATCTTTTGCAATATCAACCTCTTTTACTTTTGCTTCTGCTAAAAATCTTGCAAATTCCCTTGCTTGAAAACCAAGTTCGTCCATAAGTTTTTTCTTATCTTCAAGCTCAACTAAAACTGTTTCTGGTACTACTACGATATTTTTACCGCTATCTGAGAGGTTTTTTATATTTTGAATATTTTGAAGGACTATGTTTGTATCAACAACAGAAACTTTATCTGCCATCCCTTTCCTTATTTTTACACATAAAAGATTTTATCTCTTTTGGCTTGATAAAAAAGTAAAAACTGTGATTTTTGTTAAAAAGTTTAAAGTTTGGTCTGTTTTTAAAGTGAGTGTTTGCACAAAAAAATTGTGCAAACAAAAAAAGAAAGTTATTTTTTAATCTCTTTAATACGGGCTGATTTTCCTCTAAGTCCTCTTAAATAAAAGAGTTTTGCACGTCTTACTTGTCCGCGTCTTAAAACAGTAATGCTCTCTATGCTATCACTATAAATTGGGAAAATTCTCTCAACTCCAACACTATTTGCACCGATTTTTCTAACCATAAATGTTTCACCCGTGCCTGTGCCTCTTCTTTCAATACAAACACCCTCAAAATTTTGAACTCTTTGTTTGTCGCCCTCTTTGATTTTAACTGCAACTTTTATAGTATCGCCAGCACGAAACTCTGGTATAGTTTTTGTAGCTATTTGTGCATTTTCAAAAGCTTCAATATATTTATTACGCATATTTAGTCCTTCTTTGACTCTTTGATTTTTACATTTTTATACAGATCAGGTCTATGAAAATTTGTCTTTGCATGTGCCATACTGTTTTTTAAGCCCGAAATGATAGCGTGGTTTCCCTTTAAAAACTCTGAGGGCACTAAAAAATTTCTAAAATTATATGGTTTTGTAAAAGAAGGGGCTTCTAAAGTAAGATTTTCAAAACTCTCTTCAACTAAACTCTCTTCGTTTCCCAAAACACCTTTGACCATTCTGCTTATTGCATCGCACATACAAAGTGATGGTAGTTCTCCACCAGTTAGTACAAAATCACCAGTAGAGAAAACTTCGTCTGCAAACTCTTCAACTACTCTTTCATCAATCCCTTCATATC
>JAIRQK010000057.1 GCA_031256525.1 Campylobacteraceae bacterium | reverse complement strand
AAAAGTGCTGTTGAAAATGCAGTTGTAGCAAAATGGTCGCGATAGTTTAGAAGAGATGCTATAAATGTAACCATATAAATTAATAACAGATAGAAAAAGTTAATGCTCACAAGTGGTGCTGTTTTTTGAATTTGCTCATCACTAAATCCAAAAGCAAACATTTTAGCGACAAATGGGCTAAAAATAACCACCAAAATCGTTAAAATTGAGATAAAAACTGAAAATCTTATAAATACATGTACGCTAAAAATACTTTTATTTTTTGATTTGGTAAAAGCTGGTAAAAAAGCGTTTGTAAATGCACCTTCAGCAAAAATTCTTCTGAATAAGTTTGGCAATTTGAAAGCTACAAAAAACATATCACTATATACACTTGCACCCAAATAGGAGGCAATCATCAAGTCTCTTATAAAGCCAAAGATTCTTGAGACCAAAATTCCAAAGCTATTTGTAAAGAATGTTTTAAATATCATAATATTTTAACTTTTGTATTTTTTCAGTAAGTATATCAAAACTATGCATATTTGTTAATTATTTACCTCGAATTAATATTTTTTTTAATAACATTCATCACATAAAATAGTATAAAATTTTGCGTGTAAATTTTATTATGTTCAATAAAAAGAGAGTTTATGATTGTAGCAATTGATGGAAAAGTTGTAAAAAAAGAGCCAACCTCTATATGTATAAAATGTGCAAGTGGAGTTACTTATAAATTAGCCGTTTCACTTCAGTGCAGTATGCTTATCAAAGAGGAAAATGTAGAGCTTTATGTAACACAGATAATTCGTGAAGATGCAAATTTGCTTTTTGGATTTGTTGATATTGATGAGCAAAGAATGTTTGAAAAGTTGATAAAATTAAATGGCGTAGGACCAAGTACGGCTCTTGCGATTTGTTCTACTTTGACACCAACTGCATTTTCGTTAGCACTTAAAAATTCTGATACAGACTCATTTATAAAAGTTCCCGGTATCGGACTTAAAAGTGCAAAGAGAATTTTAGTTGAGCTTGGTGATTTTGTGCTTGAAAACTCGCTTGATTTAACTGCACAAGAGAGAAATGATGCGGCTCTTGCACTTGAAGCACTTGGGTTTAAAAAAGATAAAATTCAAGCGGTTTTATTTACATGTAAGAGTTCTTCAACTCAGGAACTTATAAAAGAGGCTCTTAATAAACTTCAAAAATAGTTTAAAATTTAAAATAATAAAAGGTGATAGATGAAATTAGCAATAGTTTTTGGTGGCGAAAGTTATGAACATGAGATAAGCATTGTAAGTGCAATTGCTCTTAAAAAGGTTATCTCTTGTGAACTTGTCTATATTTTTTGCGATAAAAATAGAGATTTTTTCTTAATTCCTACAGATGAGATAAATTCAAAGAGATTTAGTAGTGGTGAATATTTAAAAGATAGAAAACTATCTCTAAAAAAAGGTGGTTTTTATACGAAAAAACTTTTTGGAATTGAGCAAAAAGTTGATTTTGATGTGGCGATTAATATTATTCATGGGGCTGATGGAGAAGATGGTAAAATAGCCTCACTTTTTGACTTTTTTGGCATAAAATATATTGGTCCAAGAATTGAAGGAAGTGTTATTAGTTACAACAAACTTTTTACAAAACTGTATGCAAAAAGTTTAGATGTGAATGTGTTAAATTATGAGATTGTAACTCAAAAAAATAGAAAAATATCTTTACCACTACCTGTTATCATAAAACCTTTAAGGCTTGGAAGCTCTATTGGAGTTGGTGTAGTAAAAGAGCAAGATGAGCTTGAATACGCACTTGATGTTGCTTTTGAGTATGATGATGAGGTTTTAGTAGAGCCTTTTATCCAAAATGTAGCTGAATATAATATTGCTGGTTGCAAGGTTGGTAAAAATATTATCTATTCAACCATAGAAGAGCCGCAAAAAAATGAGTTTTTGGATTTTGAAAAAAAATATATGGATTTTTCGCGTACACAAAAAGTTTTTGAGGCGAAGATAAATGAGGTGATTTATTCAGAGATAAGGAAAAATTTTGCAAAACTTTATAATTCGCTTTTTGAAGGAGCGATAATAAGATGCGATTTTTTTGTTATTGAAAATAGGGTGTTTTTAAATGAGATAAATCCAAATCCGGGAAGTTTGGCGAACTATCTTTTTGAAGAGTTTGACTCTGTTATCCAAAGTTTAGCAGACGCACTTCCAAAAACAAAAAAGATAGATGTTGATTATAGGTTTATTAATGAAATTCAATCAGCAAAAGGAAAAGCATAATTTAAAGAGATAATATGTAAAATTTTATGTATTATTTTACATATTATTTATTTTATTAGGGTTTCTTTTATGGCTATTTTTTATGAGAAAAATGAGATATTTACAGCAACTGAGATGGTTAGAGATTTTAGTTCTGTTTTAACCAAAATTGGTTCACGCGAGTTAGAACGAGCCGTGATAGTGAAAAACAATCGCTTTCGAGCGGTAGTTGTTCGCATTGAAGAGTATGAGAAAATGAAAGAGGCTATGAAAGTATTAGAGAGCGTTTATGCAAAAAATAAAACGAGCAAATAGTGGCAACTAAAAGTTTTTTGCATAATGGCATACATTACAATATCTCATATAAATTATTAAATCTATTAGAACAAGAATCAATTTTAATACTTCATGGTTGGGCTGCAAATAAAGAGCTTATGGAAAACTGTTTTAAAGATAGTTTTAAAAAATATTGCCATATTTATGTTGATTTGCCCGGTTTTGGAAATTCGAGCATAGAAAAACCGCTTGATTCTGTCGAAGTTAAAAGCATTATAGAGAAATTTTTAGATGAGCTTGGGAAAAAACCAAAAATTATTATTGGTCACTCTTTTGGCGGGAAAATAGCAACACTTTTAGACCCGCAAGTTTTAGTTCTCTTGAGTTCTGCTGGTATAGTGTTGCCAAAGAGGTTT
>JAIRQK010000155.1 GCA_031256525.1 Campylobacteraceae bacterium | reverse complement strand
AGATGTTGCCATTATTAATAATGGCAACATCTTTTATTAATGCTGAACCTTCTGCATTTGGTGCAGGGGATATCAATTCAGCAAATCCTTATGGTTTAACAGAAAGCGAAAAGCAACTTTTAGATGTTAAAAAACGCGTTGAAAATGTTGATGTGCGTGTAAAAACTATGAACAATCAAATTAATACCATAAATGAACAAATTGACGGAATGAGGTCAGTTTTTGATGGCTTAAATTCTAAAGTGCAAAATATTAACTTTTCAGAAAATAGTGATGCACTAAACAATTTGATTTTAGAGTTGCAAGAGTTGAAAAAATATATAGAACAAAGCAATGAAAATATCAAAAAGACACTTGTAGAGCTAACTACCAACATAGAAAAGAACTATGTTTTAAAAACCTCTTTTACTGCTCTTGAGCAAAGAGTGTCGGCGTTAGAAAGCAAAAAAGTATCTACAGCCAATGCTTCTCCTATTACTATCACCACTGCTACGCCTAATACTTCAGCGTTTGCAAATATGGATAATGCCGAAATTTTAAGAAAAGGCGAAGAACTTTTTGCTGCTAAAAAACACGATGAAGCAAAACCTTATTTTGAACACCTTTTAAGTAAAAATCATCGTCCTGCAAGAAGTAGTTTTATTCTTGGTGAAATAGAGTACTCCAAAGAAAATTTTTCAGGTGCAATCCCATACTATAAGAAAAGTGCTGAGCTTAGCTCAGACACAAATTGGATGCCAAAGTTAATGTATCACACTGCGATATCTTTTGATAAAATTAACGATAAAAATAGTGCTGACCAATTTTATAGAGCTTTAAAAGCAACTTTTCCAGATTCAGAAGAGGCAAAAGTTTCTCCAAATAGATAAAAAGCTGTTTTATTAATTACAATACCCGCCGTACACTACTAAAAAAAGAGTTTGTCGTTTAACCTTCTTCTATCTTTGGGTTCATAATTTGGTTTTAATGCTTCAATATAATCTTTAATATCATTTGCCATTACTTTATTCCCCTATATATCTATAATATTGTAATTTTTTCTATTTTTAAAAAAACAAGTTTGCCGTTTTCAACTTTGTAAAACCTATTTCCACCTTTAAGTTCATAATATGTTTTACCACCATATTTCATTAATAATTCAATAATTTCAATATAATCTTTTTCATCTCTCCAGCCCTTTTTATACCTATCATATTGATACTTACTTAGCTCTTCTAACTTCTCTAATCTCTCTTGTTCTTCCATATCACCAACCATTTTTTTCTGTTCTGCAAGTGCTCTATCTAATAAAGTTCCATGACCATTGTGTACTATTAAACGCCTATAACAAGTATTATATAAAAATCGTTCAAAATCTCCTTCATTGTAAATTAGCTTGTCGTAATGTCTAAGAACCCTAAGTCTCTCCTCTTCACTATAATCAGACCATTTTCCACCTTTTAAAAAATCATGAGGATCTGTTATAAATTCTCCAATCCAATCTTCAGCCTTCTCTTGGTTTGAGACTAAATTTGGGTCAAGTCCAGCTTTTAAAAGAGCTTCTAATGTATCTTTAACGTCATAATATTCAGACCATTTTTCGCCATCTGTTCCCAAACGTCTCCAGTTGACATCTTTCATATCTAAAATCCGCTTAGCCAAACAGTTAACTCCGGTACAATCTGGTTTATCATGAATTTTTACATCATTATAACTTAATTCAACATAGTTATTAAAATCTGGCTTATATTTAAGTAAAGCCTTCAAAGAGTTCATCCTTGGGGTATCTTTAAGCCAAAGAACATATGTTAAAGCAGTTGCATTAACTATATCTTTTTGCTCAATCATTGATCTATCTTTTTTTAGTAGATAATCTACTATTTTTGCATCACCAAAATAGGTTGCATAATGAAGAGCTGTTCTGTTTCCTGGCATAGTCACATTATAAGGGAGTTTTGTCTCTTTAAAAAACTCTTCTACTGCTGTTAGATTATGATTTTTTATTGCATTATAAAGAGGAATGAGAGTTTCATTGTTTATGGGGTTTCTTATATCTCTTGAATCTCTTAGCATCTTCTTCTCTCCACAATAATCGCCAGCTTGTCTTGCAAAAAAGTATAATTTATCGTTTTTAAGTATGGGGTCTGCGTCTTTTAACTCAAAGTTTATGTTTAAAGAAGAGTTTATGTGTCTATTTTTAATCTCTACAATATCAAGCATTAAAGTGCTATGAACAGTTTTTCCTCCAACTCCAGTGTATCCTGTTCTTTTTGAATCTTTACTAATTGTCATATTTTTTTGTGAAGTTTGGTTGTTATAGGAGTATGTTAATGTATAATCACCCTTATAGTTTGGACTCTCTCCCAAAAAACCAGCAAAAGTTCTTGTTTTGCTGTAAAGTCCAACTTCATAACAACCACGTTGTTTTATATTAAACACGCCTTGTACTTGTGCAGAACTATCTTTAAATTTTAGTTCAAATTTTTGTTTTGGTATATTTGCTCCCGCAAAACTTAAACGTTGCAATATTGGTTTAAAAAACGCAACAATAAAGAAAAAAAAAAAACAGATAATAATTAACTTCTTTTTTGACATACTCTTTCCTTTAATA
>JAIRQK010000138.1 GCA_031256525.1 Campylobacteraceae bacterium | reverse complement strand
AATATGGCAACAGAAATAAAGCATGTCAAAGAACGGATAATTAAACCCGATAGAGAAGATATAAGGTTTTTAATTCGTGAAAATTCAGAGATAAGATTCTTTATCTACTGTTTTATCATTGTTACTATTATCTGTATTATAATAATACAATTCTCTCAAAATGGCGAACAGAACAATAATCTTGCCTATATTGTAAGAACCCTATCTATTATAATTGGTGGTGCATTGGTTGGTATCTTTTTCGGCAGATTAAGAGATGATGAAAAGGCGGATAAAACCGAAAGCGTTATCCAAAACCTTCCAAATAAAAAATATCTTTTATCACTTGGTCTACAGGTAAAGAAGTTTTACGGAAATGCAGGAAAAACACTTAAAGTGCCAAAAAATAAGGTGAGAAATTTACTATTTAATGCCGAAACACTAAAGAGGCATATGCTAATTATGGCTACTGTTGGGGCTGGGAAAACTGTACTGATGAAAGGAATGCTTGAGCAGCATTTAACCATTGGTGGGGGAGCATTGGTTGTGGATGGAAAAGGTACAGCAGAGTTTGCAAAAGAGATATATGGACTTTGTGTTTTGCTTGGTAGAGAAGATGACTTTGTACATATTAACTTCTTGGATATGAACAATACACATACAGTTAATCCACTGCTATACGGAAATGCAATCGCATTATATGAGATGCTTATTGCATTATTAGTAGGCGAAGAGGATATATGGAAAGCAAAAACTAAAGAGTATATGAAGAATGTTTTAAAACTGCTTGTCTATAAAAGAGATTATGAGGGTTTAAAGTTAGACTTTGATTCGGTTGCGGAATATTTAACGTTAGAGCGATTATCAGAAGAAGCAGTAGTTTATAGGAACTTGACATACGGATTTGCAGAGTTGGCAGACTTTGTGCAGTATGTAAGTTCAAGTATTGGCATAGATTATCAACGATTTTTGAGAGATCCACAAGATACACTGCTAGATGAAATGAGAGAAAAAATTGCAAAAGGACAAGAGGGTGGACAAGGTATATATGATGCTTCTGTTGCAATTCAATCTTGGAGAGATGTATTAGTAACGCTAAAATCAGACTATGGTAGAGTATTCAACACACAAACACCAACTATATCAATGTTTGAAGCGGTACAACGCAACAAGTTAGTATTTGTTACGTTACCTACAATGAGTAGCGATACTACTCCACGAAATCTTGGACGATTAATATTGGGGCTTGTTAAAAATGTTGCAGCAGAAAAAGCAGAGAAATCATTAGAGCCTGAAATACCGTTCTTAATGCTATTAGATGAAGTCGGAAGTTACATAATTGAGGGTTTTGGGAGATTGATGAGTAAATCACGTGCATTAGGAATTAGTGTTATACCTATTTTTCAAAGTTTTGCACAAATTGATGCAGTAGGCAAAACTCTAGGAAGCGAAGGATTGGAACGCAGGGAGATGATAGATGTAACGGGTACACACATAATAATGAAGACAATACATCCAGAAGTTACAGAATTTTATGCAAAAATGATTGAAGAGGTTGAAACAGTTGAAGCTAAATATGTAGAAAAAAGAGACTTTGTAAAAGGCTCTATTGGTACCGAAGATAACTTTGAATCAAAAAAAGACCCAGCGATTAAACACAAGGAGATTCAAAATCTTAATGCTGGTGAGATGATTGTAATAACTGATGGAAAAGTTTACAGAAGTACAGCAGTAACCGAGAGCTGTTTTTCTAAATATGGTAAAAAAATAACATTTGAGGGCAAGAAGATGGAGACACCTATACCACTTACACAATATATTCCAAAACAGCAGTTTTTGGCTGAAGCAGCAAAAATATACCAAAACACAACGATATAAGATGTTCTAAAAACAGAATATTTTATATCGTTGTATTGAAATGAAGGGGGAATGATGGCGGGGCAAAAAGAAAATTTATCAATCAAGTTTTTTGGTATTAAAGATACAGTAGATAGTAGGTTGGAAGAGTTAGTAGCAAATTATGATGATCCAGAGACTACTAAAATTATTCAAAACTATTTTGATCGATTTGCACAATTTCATAGATATAGTTTTAGAAATATGATACTTATTGATAGTCAAGCAAAAGATAGAAACACACATGTATCTTATATACGAAGTTTTGATGATTGGGGCAAAATAGCAAATGAAAATGGTGAATATGTTAGAATTAACAAAGGCGAAGAAGGCTATATTGTAACTATTCCAAATGTTACAAAAGTATGGCAAGTAAATAAAAATGGCGAGCCTTTAATAGACGAAAATGGTAATAGAATGCCAGCATTAAATGATAAAGGTCAGCAAACAACAATTACAAGATTTAGCTTGGGAAGAGTATTTGATATTTCACAAACTAATGCACTTGAAATTGGTGCTATTAAAAAACTTCCCTTTAGAGAAAATAGCCAAGATATCACAGAAGAGTTTTTACAAGAGATGGTGCAAAAAATAAGTAATACTTACAATATCAAGATAAAATTTAAACATTTAACAAATGAACAACACGGTGGTCTTTATGCAACAACAGATGAAACTATTACTATTAATAGCAATCCAAGAAGGAGTGCGAGCGAGAAGTTATCTACACTATTTCATGAATTAGGACACAGCAGAATGCATAATAAATTTGCATTAGCACAATATAAAAAGAATACAGGGCAAGAATTAAGTAGGGGACAGATAGAAGCACAAACAAAAGCATTTGACTATGTTATCACAAAAGAGTTTGGCATTAACAGTAAATCGGAACTTTATTTGAAAGCGTGGAAAGATGACTTTAATGTGGTAGATTTAAATGAACTTTTTATAAATGTTAAACGAGCTATAAATGATGTCTGCACAAAACTTAATATCAGTAGTTATAATATTGTGCATGAGGATTTACCAGAAGTTAAACTTGAAAGTTACAATCATAGGAAGATTAGAGTAAAGATGCACAAAAACAATGATGATATTAAGCATAAACAAGACATTGAGAGAAAAGGAGAGTTAACACCAGAGGAAATTAAAACGAGAAATGCAGCTAAAGATAAGCTCAAAGCAAATGGTAATGTTATACTTTTTGTCAAATTTCAAGACAGAGATGAAGCAAGAATGCTTGGTGCGAAATTTGATAAAGAGGCTAAAGTTTTTTATGTTACCAAAAATACTGATATGAATAAATTGCGAAAATTTATTCCAAAATCACCACAAACAAACAAGAAACATACTACCACAAGGAATTACAAGTTATTCAAAATGTAGGAGATTGATTTTGATACTTAAACATTAAAACTATAAAACTTGACAATGTGTAATCTTCTGATTAAGTACAAAAAGATGGGAGGTGCTGGTAACACCATGTCTTTATCTATCGTTTATATAAGCAAGATTATACTTCTCATAATCCTCATCTGATATCTCTTCATTTACATAAGCCATTTGTTATCCTTTGTGTTTATTTGTATATCTAAAAGTTTTTGAGTTAAAGCTCTTAAATATATA
>JAIRQK010000036.1 GCA_031256525.1 Campylobacteraceae bacterium | reverse complement strand
CTCTATCGTTGGCATAAGTGGTAGCGGAAAATCTACTATTTTACATGCGTGTGCGACCTTGCTTAAACCAAAAGGTGGAGATGTTTATATAAACAATAAAAATATCTACAATCTTTCAAAAAATGAGCTGATAAAATTAAGATGTCATGATATTGGTATCATTTTCCAGTCGCACTTTTTATTTAAGGGATTTGATGCAAAAGAGAATATCGAAATTGCGAATATTTTATCCGATACAGAGTTTGATGAAAACCTTGTAGAGAAGCTCAAAATTTCTCACATACTTAAACAAAAAGTTGGTAACATCTCAGGTGGACAACAGCAACGCGTATCAATTGCAAGAGTATTATCAAAAAAACCAAAAATAATTTTTGCAGATGAGCCAACAGGAAATTTAGATGCTCAAACAGCACACGAAGTAACTGAAATTTTGATGGAGTATGTAAAAGAGAACAGAGCGGCTCTATTTTTGGTAACACATGATATCTCTTTGGAAAAAAAATGTGATAATTCATACAAACTTGAAAATTTATCGTTAATACCTTTTTAAATAAAGCAAATTTATCCTATAATTATGTTTTAAATTGCAGATTAAAGGAGAAGTTTTGCATAGATTTCTACTTATAAATAACAATCCAGCTGTATCAAAACTTGTTGAAACGAGCTTTCAGCAGCTTGGAATAGAGTTAACACAAATATCAAGTTACAATAGTTTGGTTTTGGAGAGATATATAGGAATTATAATTGATAGCCAAATGTATGATAAAGGCTATATTGAAGATTTAATCGCACTTAGTGATTTACCATCTTTGATATATATAAAAAATGCAGATGAGATCTCTCCTGAGGGCGTGAAATACTCCATAAAAAAACCCTTTTTGCCAACTGATTTTATAAGGTTTATTGACGATATCATTAAGGAAAACAGAAACTTAAACTATTTAGACACAAGACCAAAAAAGAGTATTTTTGAGACACTACAAGATAGCACTGAAAAAAATCCAACAAACAAAATATTAAAAAACGATGAGTTAGAAGAGATACAAAATATTATGTTTGATGCTATGTTTAATGAGAAGTTAGAACCTAAAAGTGATGATATCGAGACTTTTAAAAACTATGATGAGATTGAAAAACAAAATAGATTCTTTTTAGACGATGTTTTAAGTTTAAATGAATTAGATGAAAAAGAGATGCAAATTGCATTTAATAACGAATTGGACTCGCAGAAAATTTCATTTGAAGTAGTAAAAGATGAACTTAAGCATAGCATTGAACATAGTGTTACATCTCTTGCAATGCAAAGCAGTGTTCTTAGAGAGACGCTTAAAGGTCTTAAAATGAATATAGTCATAACTTTTGAGGATAAGTAATGAATGGTGTTTTGCTTGTTATATCTGGTCCTAGTGGGGCTGGAAAAAGCTCGCTTATAAAAGAACTTCTTAGCTCTGTACCGGACTCCATCTTTTCCATTTCAACTACAACAAGAGGCGTCAGGGCTGGTGAAAAAGAGGGCGTTAACTACTATTATGTTTCAAAAGAGGAGTTTGAAGAGGGTATAAAACAAGAGATATTTTTGGAGTGGGCAAAAGTTCATGAGAACTATTATGGCACTTCATTAAGGCCCATTGTAGAGTTTTTAAAAGAGGGAAAAGTTGTTATTCTTGACATAGATGTACAAGGTCATAAAATTGCAATGGAAAAATTTCATAAATTTATAACCTCTGTTTTTGTTACAACAAGCTCTCATACCATTTTAAAACAGAGACTAATAGATAGAAAGACGGACTCTAAAGAGATAATTGAAAAAAGACTTAATAGCGCAGTTTTAGAGATGGCACATATGAATGATTATGACTATATAATAATAAATGATGATTTTAAAGAGGCGACAAAAGAGATAGTTTCAATTGCATCTGTTGCAAAAAATAGGACCAAAAAGTTGGATTTGGAAAAATTTATATCCAAATGGCTTGAAAGTTGATAAAAGTTAATCAACTACACGCCTTTTAGTGATATAATGCTAAAATTTTTAATAGATTTGAAATAGGAGATAAATTATGCATATACCTATGGGGTGGCAATGGATTGTTATTTTGGTAGTAGTTTTATTGCTTTTTGGCGGAAAAAAGATACCAGAACTTGCAAAAGGGCTTGGCTCTGGAATTAAAAATTTTAAAAAAGCTGTAAAAGAAGAAGATGAAGAGATTGCGGAAGAAAAAGCAGAAGTTGTGGAGGCAGTAGAAGAGAAGCCAAAAACTGTTAAAAAAACAACAGCATCTAAGACAACTGCAAAAAAAACAACGACCAAAAAAGCATAAGAGAGTATTTTGAAACAGCAGATATTTAGCGTAATTAAAAAGTATATTGATAGCGATTTTTTCCTTGAAAAACCTAAAGATATGAGCTTGGGTCATTATGCGACTCCAGTTGCATTTTCACTTGCAAAAGAACTCAAGAAATCACCAATGATTATTGCTGAAGAGCTTGTAAAAAAGATTCAAAATGAAGATGTTTTTGAAAAAATAACTGCTGTAAATGGTTATATAAATTTTAAACTTTCTCAAAAATTTATGGATGAGTTTGTAACTTGGGCATTGACAAATGAAGACGATTTTGCAAAGGGCAACAACAAAGGCTCTATATTAATTGAATTTGTTAGTGCAAATCCAACCGGACCACTTCACATTGGACATACTCGTGGAGCTGTTGTTGGGGATAGTTTGTGTAGAATTGGTCGCCATTTGGGATATAGCATAACAAGCGAATACTACATAAATGATGCTGGAAATCAAATAGACCTTCTTGGAATTTCAATCTATCTAAGGGCACAAGAGAGCATTTTTGGAAAAAATGTGGAGTTGCCTGAAAAATACTATCGTGGCGAATATATTGACAGCATAATTGAAGAGATTATCAGCAAATATGGAAAAGAGTTTTTAGACAACAAAGACAATTTAAATAAAATGAGCGAATTTGGAAAAGATTTTATGATGATAGAGATTCCAAATGAACTTAAAAGTATTAATGTTTCTATCGAAAATTATGTAAGCGAAAAGTCGCTATTTTCAAAGTGGAATGAGAGTTTTGAAAAGCTCGAAAAAAACAATAAGACATACAAAAAAGATGACAAAATATGGCTAAAATCCTCCGAATATGGAGATGAAAAGGATAGGGTTATAGTAAGAGAAGATGGCGTTCCAACATACATAGCTGGAGATATTATATATCATGATGATAAATTTCAAAGAGATTATGACCACTATATAAATATTTGGGGAGCAGACCATCACGGATATATAGATAGAATTAAAGCATCTGTGAAATTTTTAGGATATGATGAGAAAAAGTTAGAGATAATTTTGGCTCAAATGGTCTCTTTGCTTAAAGATGGTCAGCCATTTAAAATGAGCAAACGTGCTGGTACATCGATACTTTTAAGCGATATAGTTAGTGAAATTGGAAGCGATGCTTTGCGTTTTATAAAAAAAAAAAAAAAAAGTGATACTCATCTTGAGTTTGATGTAAATGAGCTTAAAAAAAGCGATAATTCAA